>JAFGWZ010000185.1 GCA_016936905.1 Deltaproteobacteria bacterium
GGACGTGAGAGGATGGGTAAAGAATCTCAGGGACGGAAGGGTCGAGGCTCTTGTCGAAGGTCCCGGCGACAAGGTCGACGCACTGATTGAATGGTGCGGGAAAGGCCCCGCCTTTGCCTCCGTCAGGGGCGTCGACGTCCGGGAAGAGAGGTATACGGGAGAACATAACAATTTTTCGATCCACTACTGAAAACCACTCCGCTCATCATGTGGTGACGACGTTATCCATTCCTCCGATAATACCCGCCATTCTCTTTTCATCCCTCTCAAAATTTTTCCATTCGGCAGCAAAGAACTCTAAGGGCAAAGGGCTCAAGGCGCAGCACCTGGATCAAAAGGAAGCATCCCTGCCTATGTGATTTAAATCATTTGAATTATGAAGCGGAACGCGATAATAGAACGGTACACCCTGTCCTGGAAAGGGAGGAGCATCTATGGAGCAGTGGTTCGTCTACACAATGGTCGCCCTGGGAGCCTTCGGTATCCAGAGATTTCTTTACAAGGTATCCGCAGAGAAGAAGTGCAATACCGCATGGACCACTTTCTCATTCATGGGCACCGTGGCGGTGATGAGCGCTGTCCTTTTTTTTACTGCCGGCGGTTCGGTTGAGAACATATGGTTTCTGATCTTTATATCACTCATCAACAGCGCATCATTCCTGGCGGGGACAATCACCACCATCGAGGCGCTCAAATACATATCGACGTCCGTTGCCTATCCGGCTATTCGCCTTAATACGGCGATCGTCGTGATCTTTTCAATCCTGTACTTTAAAGATAATCTCTCGGCGTATCAGGCCGCCGGCATCATCCTGGCCATTACCGTAATCGTCATTCTGACCGGCTCTGCCGGTAACGGCCGGGACACCGTCGTCAATTCGCGATTCCGCCGGGGCATCGTCCTGATATTCACAGCCTTCACATCAGGAGCCGTCGCGGCCATCTCCAGCAAATTCGCCGCCATCGGAACAAACCACCTGGCATTTATCGCCCTTTCCTACACGCTCAGCATGCTGTTTTCTTTTCTCCTGAGAAGCCACCTGCAGGGGAAAGATGAAAATCCCGATCATCGCAACGCACTGGTAATCGGCCTTTGCATGGGATTTGTTAATTTTGTCGGGTTCTATGCCCTGCTCAGGGCTCTTTCGGAGGGACCCCTCTCCATCGTCATCTCTGTCACCGGCATGTATTTTGTGATCGCAGTGGTGCTCTCCGCTATCATTTACAGGGAAAGCCTCACCCCCCTGAGGCTTGCCGGCATTGTCCTTACGGTGGTTTCGATTACCCTGATGAGGATGTAACTCCCCTCTCCCTCTCCAGACAGCTCGTTACAGCCACCGGCGGTTTCGCCGTTGACAGTCCCGGACGGCGTTTCCCGGGGCGATCCATCACGAGAATTCCTTCATCACATCGCCAAACCCTTTCATAGCGTTGATTATCGTCCGGTCGTCCACGCAGTAAGCGATTCTGAAGTACCCCGCCTTCCCGAACCCGCTGCCCGGCACGGTAAGGATATTTCTTTTCTGGAGAGCTTTGACAAATTCAACATCATCCTCGATGGGTGTTCTCGGAAAGAGATAAAAAGCACCGCCGGGCTTCTCGAACCGGTAGCCCGCAGCGGCAAGGCCGTCACATAGAATATCTCGTTTTCGCTTATATTCTTCCACGTCAACTGTTGTGCCCGGCATCTTTTCAACGATTCGCTGCATAAGAGCCGGAGCGTTGACAAAGCCGATGATGCGGTTGCAGAGAACAAGGCCTCCCATCAGTTTCGAGAGATCGGCCGCGGCGGGATTGACCGCCAGATATCCGATCCTCTCCCCGGGAAGCGATATGCTCTTTGAATACGACATAGCGATGATGGTGTTGTCATAAGCAGTCATGATACTCGGCACTTCAATACCGTCATAGACGATATCACGATACGGCTCGTCCGATACGAGGTAGATCTGTCTGTTCAAAGCAGCCGATTTTCTTCTGAGAAGGTCGCCGAGGGCACGAACTGTTGTTTCGTCGTAGATCTTTCCCGTCGGGTTGTTCGGTGAATTGATCAGCACCACTTTCGTCTTTTCAGTAATTGCATCATCGACGGCCTCAAGGTCGAGGGAAAAATCCTCCCTGGTATTCACGAGCTTGATAATCCCGTTATGATTATCGATATAAAAACGGTATTCAACGAAAAAGGGGGTCGGAACGATGACCTCATCTCCGGGGTCACAGAGGGTTTTCAGGACAACGTTCAACGCTCCGCCGGCCCCGCAGGTCATGACTACATGGTCTGATGTCAGGTCTTTTTTATGGATGCCGCTGAGATAGTCGGCAACCGCCGCCCGGGTGCTCACATAGCCGGCATTGGGCATGTAGCCATGCGTACCCGGAGTCCTGTCCGCAGCAATTTCAACGAGCAATTCGGCAAACTGCGGAGGAGGTTCAACGTTCGGATTTCCGAGGCTGAAGTCGAAGACATTCTCTGCGCCGAATTCTTTTTTGAGCCGCACACCGTCCTCGAACATCTTCCGTATCCATGATGACTGAGAAATGAACCCTTCAATTTTTCGCGAAATAGCCATTATTTATCTCCTCTCCTTATGGAATGGCCTTGCATTTATCACCATTTTGCCGAGCAGGCATCTCTTTTTCAGAAAGCCGGTGAATTGAACAGCGAGCGCATTCCCCGCTGCTTGCGGCGGGGTTAGCGAGCGAATATAAATAGACATTTTCATCGGCAATCGGAGATTCCCCGCAACTCCTTGCGGGGAGCTTCAATTCCACATACGAATGCCCTTTCAACACATTTATCGAAGAATTCAGCGTTGTCAGATATCGCATTCCATGGCGTATGCTTCAAGACATTTTTTATTTATTGATTTCTCGCTTATGGCTTTATCTCGAACGGAGATCCCCGCCTCGTGAACCGTATCAAAGTCACCCGATATGAGATGATGCCACCATTCAAGCCCCCGTCCTTCGCTGAGCCGCCGGTATGCGCAGCTTTTCGGTAACCACCGATAGAGGGGTACCGTTTCGGGTTTCAGAATGAGACAACCGGGAGCCCGTCTCTTTCGATCGGCATACCTGCAACACAGACATGTTTCCAGGTCAAGGAATCGACAGGCGACAGAGGTATAGATGACCTTGCCTGTCTCCGGTATCTCCAGTTTGTGAAGACAGCATCTCCCGCAGCGGTCGCACAGCGATTCCCATTCGCTCCTGGTCATGTCATCGAGAGCTTTTCGTTTCCAGAACGGCTGTGGGTGCTCCATCTTCATCCTCAATCGGGATTATATTGAATGTATGTACAAAAAGTCAGCCTAGCTGCATTACTTGTCGATCGTCAGCCACAGGCGAAACCTGTCTTTATTGGCAATCCGCACATGATAGCCTTCCAGAGCCGCCATAGCGCTCAGCGATGAGGCTGAGAGAAAATGACTGCGCAGGAAAGCACATTCTTCGAAGGCGGCGATCACTTTTGTCACGGGCCGGTCAAAGTCCGGTTCTTCGATGACCATCCTCCCTCCTCTCTTTAGAACCCGCAGGAGGTCCGACAGGGCACGCCGCTGGTCACAGAAATGGTGGAGCGCATCGACAACGAGTACTCGATCAAACACCTCATCCCGGAATGGCAGCAGCTCCGTGTGGGCCCTGACTGGAAGAAGATCCCCTTTTTCCCCGGCCTGCCGGAGCATGTTTATCGACAAATCGCACACCACGATATGATCAACGAAGGGGGTGAAATACGCCGATACCCGGCCCGTTCCTCCTCCGGCATCCAGCATCCAACCCTTTCGCTGCAGACGGAGAAGGGATGTGAGTCGTCGAACATCCGGCGCCCCGATCAAGCGGTCATACAGCGACGCGAAAATGTCAAAATGTCTGAGCATGGCGGTCCTGACACAGAGGATGAGTTACGATTCCCCCTCGCCCTCCCCGGGCGCATGAAATCATCCACGATGCCTCAATGAAGAGTGTCAATTGATTAACGTCGGTTACACCGGGGGAGCCGAGGGGAGATCGGGGAATTTTTCATTGAGAATTCCGTTCCACAGGTCGATGTGCGGCTGTACATTCTCCATCAAGTCGGATACGTCACCTTCTATTTTTATCCTGAGGATGGCATCATTCTGCTTAATGCTGTCGACAACAGCCTGGTCACGGGTGCTTTCGACCTCACCGAATACGGTATGGTTATTATCGAGCCACGGCGTCGGGACGTGAGTTATGAAGAACTGGCTCCCGTTTGTTCCAGGGCCGGCATTCGCCATTGAAAGTATCCCAGGCCTGTCGTGAACCAGGTCGGACCGGAATTCGTCTTCAAACTTATATCCGGGACCGCCTCGACCGTCGCCGTGGGGGCATCCTCCCTGAATCATGAAGTTCGGAATGACCCGATGAAATTTCAGACCGTCATAATACCCGCGACGGGCAAGATTGACAAAATTACCGACCGTTACCGGAACCCTGCGGTCAAACAACCTGAGCCGTATGGGCCCTTTTACCGTTTCAATTACCGCTATGACACCACTTCCATCTTCCACTTTGACTCTCCTCTAGTTTTCGCTTGGCATTTGGCTGATCTCCGGAGGCAACAGGATATTATTCATGCTGCCGAGTTCACGGACAAGGGTTATAAACCGGGCAGGTAAAGGAATTTCTCTCGATACGAGCAGTAATCGACGATCATTTGCCCGTTGCAGTATCGCCGAGGTATCGCGCCCTTCCTGATTGTCGCAGAGAACGGTAATCCTGAGAGCGTCAGTAAGCGGTCCCACAACATCCGCCAATTCCTCGGGAATGTTCTCTATCTCTTCATCGATCCATTCCCTGTTGTCCTTGACGAAGCCTGCAAAGGGCTCTTCTATGTTTTCTGCGCCGAAAATATCGTTCACGATCGCCGCCGACAGTTTATTGATATTTTCCGGATAACGGTTCGGATGATTATGAGCAAGATGATCTCTCACCTTCTTATAAAGAATCATCTGTATTACCGTGACCCCCTGCCGCAGTATCGGTATTAATTTGCTTTCGAATGCCGCCATTGATGATCCGCCGGATGATAATGGTGAATGTTTCACCCATTATGCACCGCCTTGTCAAGGAAAATCAGCGGATGAGTCATGATGCGGAACAGCCGGTCGGCGACAGGGCCTTACTGCCTCTCTGAATGGGCAACTGAGGACAGTATCCCCATATACCGTTCAAGAACGGCTTCTGAGGACAGAATCCCGCTATGATTCTCGTTAAAACCGAACTCTTTCGCCGCTTCCAATCGTGCTGCAGGATCCAATTGACTGTCAAGGCTGATCACACCGTCGCCTGCTTTTTTCACGAGGACATTGTTTCCCTTGTAACCGAAAAACAAATAATACGTCACCCCCGGCGGCAGTCGGTGACGATACAGTCTCTTCAGAAAAGGGCTCCCCGGCACCAGGTCTTTCCACACTGGCGGGCCTTTGAACAGGTTCTTATCGGGCGCGAGTTCGGCCCGCTCCACACCCCCCCATGGCGTTGAAATGGAGACGAAAAGCGTCACCGAGTACGGCGGATTCCTAAAAGCATGGCGGTTGAGAAACGACCGGACCACCAGCCCTCCCATGCTGTGGGCGGTGACGCACAGCCGAGAAAACCCATGAATGGCATGCAATTGAGAGAGTTTTTCATACATCAGTGCCGCCGTCGTTTCCAGCGGGAGCCCCGTGGGATAGTAGAAAAACCAAGGCTGAAACAGTTTCCTGTCGATTTTCCGTGACAGGTAGTTCCAGTCCCGAGGTGTTCCGCCCGACCCATGAACAAAAAGGATGGGGATCTTTTCTTTATCATAATGATCCAGCCCGTAGATGTTCACACCGATTTCATCAATGAATCGAGAGGAAGACCAGAGTCCCGTCGATCCGTATTCTTTTGAAAAAAACGCTTCATCCAGACTGACGACGGCGTCGTAGTCAACAGTTTTTGTTGCATCTCTTACCGGCGCCGACAGTCTCACGTCGATGGGAAAGTCCAGGAAATGCGTACCGTGTTCCCCGACGGTAAGATCAAGGTCACCGATAACTTCTCCACCTTCGACGATGACAATCGCAGGTGTCTCGAGACGGCCGACCAGTTCATTCTGATCACAGACCCGGTTATTATTGAAATCCTCGAAGGCGACAATGCAGTATCGTCCCGGCGGCACATAAAGCATGTATGGCCCCACCCCGGGGAGAACGGTGAAGTCCGCCGGTTTCGTATTCACCAAATCGGCGGGAAAGGCGACAACGACAAACGTTCCCGGAATCGATTCTCCAGGATTGATGGTTCCCAGCAGGATCCCGCAGTCATCGGGATGAGCCATCCTGAATGTTTCGGCATCGTGGTGGTGGGGAGGATAAAGTTCCAGCTTTATGTCACTGACGGTCATTTGCATGGCACCACACGATGTCATGAAGAGCACCGTGAGCGCAATCAATATCGCCTTTCTCATTGCAGTTTTCCTGGCCCGCGGCAGTTATTGACACGCCCCTTCCTGAAGCGGCGCTCCTGACTATCTATGCATTTTTTCCCACCCCGTCAACTATGTTTTCTCATGTGTAACATTCGGGACGTTGTGAAAAGGTTGACTTTCATCGCCATTCCCGGTAATTAAACGAGGTGTAATGCGCCGCCCATCGTCATCAAAACGTTCTTTCCCCCTCGCAAATACGGGAAACGGAGGGAGCATGGAACATCGGCGGTTTCTCTACTTAAAACTACTTTCAGGAGGAATGCAATATGGATTGGGGCATGAAAAATCGTATGTCACAGCTTATCAAAGACGATGGCCGGTGTTTTTTTCTTCCCATCGATCATGGATATTTCCAAGGGCCCACCCACTGCCTTGAAAAGCCCGGCGAAACAATAGAGCCGCTCCTCCCGTACTGTGATGCCCTTTTCGTTACCCGGGGAGTTCTCCGTGCTGCGGTCGATCCCGTGAACAGCAAACCGATCATTCTCAGGGTCTCCGGTGGCACGAGCATCGTCGGCGGCAACCTGGCAAACGAGTCGGTCACCACATCAATTGAAGAAATCCTCCGTCTCAACGTGGCTGCCGTCGGCGTTTCCATCTTTGTCGGCAGTGCTTACGAACGGGAATCCCTTCTGAACCTCGCCGAGCTGGTCAACCAGTGCGAGGATTACGGCATCCCCGTCATGGCAGTGACCGCCGTGGGCAAGGAACTGGAGAAGCGGGACGCCCGGTATCTCGCCCTGGCATCGCGAATCGCCGCCGAACTGGGCGCCCGTGTAGTGAAGACGTACTGGTGTGAAGATTTCGATCAGGTAACCTGTGGATGCCCTGTTCCCGTTGTCATGGCCGGCGGTCCAAAATGCGAAACGGCCCTTGAAGTATTCGAGTTCGTCCATGACGGCATCCAGAAGGGTGCCGTCGGCGTCAACCTCGGAAGAAATGTCTGGCAGGATCCCCATCCCGCAGCGGTTGCGAAAGCACTACGTGCCATTATTCACGAAAACTTCACCCCCCGCGAGGCGTTCGATTTATTCAACAGCGAAGTGAAGTGATAGACAGGCGGGACACGACTACTGTCGGGAAGGCATAGCGTATGCGGGTCGCCATGTACTACAACAACAACGATGTCCGTCTCGAGGAAATGGACGTTCCACAAATCGGTCCCGGAGAAGTTCTCGTCAGGGTTATGGCCAGCGGCATCTGCGGCAGTGATGTCCTCGAATGGTATCGCATCAAGCAGGCGCCCCGCGTTCTCGGTCATGAAATCGCCGGAGACATCGTTGAGATTGGTCCGGGCGTCGACCCGGAATGGATGGGGAAACGGGTATTTGTATCGCACCACATCCCCTGCAATACCTGCCACTACTGTCTGCGTGGGTACCACACGGCGTGTGAAACACTCCACACAACAAATTATGATCCAGGCGGTTTTGCCGAATACATCAGAATTCCCCGTCTTAATGTTGACAGGGGCATTTTTTTTCTTCCCGACGAAATGACATACGACCAAGGGGTCTTCGTCGAACCGCTCGGCTGCGTCATCAGGGCACAGCGAATCGCACATCTGCGGCCGGGACAATCGGTAATCATCCTGGGAAGCGGCATATCCGGCCTTCTCCATCTTTTGCTTGCACAGACACTCGGTGCCGGAACGATTATCGTAACCGACGTGAACGATTTTCGCCTGAAGATGGCCGTCGATTTTGGAGCCGACGGCGCCATCGACGCACAAAGTTACTCTCCCGAAACGCTCCGCGATCTCAACGGCGGCCGCCTTGCCGACCTGGTCATCGTGTGCACCGGGGCGCCGTCGGCATTTGACCAGGCGCTTCAATCAGTGGATCGAGGGGGA
>JAFGWZ010000186.1 GCA_016936905.1 Deltaproteobacteria bacterium
AACGATTCGGTCAAGCATGCCGTCCGAGATGCGGGATATCGTTTCGCCCGGGGAAACGCACGGGGGCGAAGCGACTTTCCACCCGGCGATCCACTTGTGTTTCGTCCACAATGCCATTTTCTCAGTGACGATTTCTGGGCGTTATACGAAGAGGCGCGCCGCGACGGCACGGTGTTTTTCTTCTGGGGACACAGTTACGAACTGATCGGTGACGTGATGTGGTTGAATCTTCAACGCGTGATGGAAAGGATCTCGTCAGACCGGGACGCAACCTGGGTGCCCATCCCGTCGTTGTTTACAGAATAGAAAAAACCTGCTGCTGCCCGCATTCATTTTCACCGGGTCTATGGATATCACGTCTGCGGCGTTTCCTTTATCTCGAAAAGATTTCCGTCAAAATCTCTGACAAAAATCAGAAAATCGTCGCCACGGGGTATTCGCCGCACTTCCAGGCCATGGGCGTCGCAATCGTCTGCACAGCGTTCCTTATCGACGACTTCCAGACAAAGGTGGGCATACGGCCCGGCCTTCCGGGTCTGTCCGCCGGTGACGAACACTTCAACGGCGAAGTGTTCATTCTGAAATAAAAGGACTTCACACTCATCAGGTGTATCGAAAATCCGTTCGGCCAGTTCGCCGCCGAGCAGTACGGATTTGGCAAGAGGCATGCCGAGCATCCCTCCGTAGAAAGACTCGGCTCGCTCCCGGCTTGAGGATTCAACCGCTACGTGATGCAGTTTCATTTATTTGCTCCTTCCGTAAAAATCTCCGGTATCATGCACCGGTCGGTTACTTCCATGAACCTGCAGAGGTTCCCCGTGTGTCAGGAGGTCCGCGTTACCGTTTTGAGTTTCCCTGTCGGGACACAAGTTCATCCATCATCGCAATGGCGTCGTCAACGGTTTCAACCGGATAATACTCTCCGGCCTCGGGAAGATCAAAGCGGGGACTGTTCAGGCCGATGACCGGTGTCCCGCTCTTCAGGGCGACGGCAATCTCTGAAAGTGTTCCCGCGGCTCCCGATAGCGCCACGATCAGGAAGGGAGTTTTCGCGTTGATGATATTTCGTGCGTCATACATGCCCGTATAAATGGGAATATCCACATATTCGTTTGGATAACCGCTCAGCGGGCGGTTCTTCTCGCTGGGCAATATGGCGATAACGAGACCTCCGGCGTTACAGGCGCCCTCAGATGCCGCCTTCATGACTCCCCGACCTCCCCCGGTGAGCAGAACATGGCCTCGCTGCGCCACCGCCGTTCCAAGAATGAAGGCATCCTCCATTGCCGGTGAATCGTCGCGGTGCCCCCCCATGATACCGATAATGACCGGTTTTCGTCTGACTGATATATGAGACATGGTTTGTCTACCCTTTCGCCTGGAGACTTTTTTCAAGCCGATTTATCCTGAAATCCAGCAGCAGGTCTATGAATGCCTGATTATGAAGAGGATTTTCACGCATCCCGAACAGGTGAGTATCACAGGAACAGTCGGAAGCGCCGAATCCCGCCACGGGCCAGTCGGCTATTGCGCTCACTGCTGCCGCCAGTTCATGCTCAAGCGGTACGCTCGACCGCACGGGAAGGGCGACGCATCGGCCGGCATGCTCCCGCAGGTAGTCAATGTGCCAGTGGAATGTTTTTTGTTTTCTCATATGCCGCTGTATCCGCTTTGTCAGATGTTTCGCCGCCGAGCCTGCGTAAAGATAGTACCCTTTCGGGAACCGGACAGTCCCTCGTTTTCCCACTGCTATGGCGCTGTCAGCGGGCAGGTGAAGCATTAACAGATAGCTGCCGCGATCCTGGACTTCCTGTTCCATGAGGTCCCACGGGATGGAAAGTTCTCTCGCTTTTGGTGAGAGGGCAAGTTCATCGTTCCATTCAACGGCAACGGGTTTCATTTCAATATCCTGCCGCGACGCCAGGACGGTACGGGCAAATTCGAGATCCGTATGGTAATCGGGAAGAAACCATTGGGCTCGATTCCAGTGACAGAGGAAGATCACCGCCGTTTTTATTCCCGCCTTCGAAAGGTTCGCCAGTTCTCTCAGGTGTTTCGTTCCCCGGGCGGTGACGGCGTCGGGGCACATGGCGATGGTCCTGCCGAAGAGGGTACAGGATTTGGCTTCCAGGAAAAGGGGTCGTCCGTCGTTAAGAAGTTGGAAATCGAACCGGCTGTGTCCCACCGTGGCTTCCCGCCTGATGATTTCCGCCCGTTCCAGTCCCGGAATGGCGCCCTGTTCGATAAGCCATTTCACCGCTTCGTTCGTCTGATGAGTGTGAAGGACAATGGGGGTCCCATCCCGTTCAACCGCGACGGCTGTGTGCCGTGTTTTTCGGTGGGACATCCCTTCTTCTTCGGTGAGGTACACCGTCCTTCCCGGAAGAAGCAATTCCCAGAGACGGCCCGGATTGGGAAGATGTGCCATGACCGTCCTCCCGTCAACGGCACATTCTATGACAAACCGGTTCAGCCTTTTTATAAAACGGGCGGCGCGGGCGTTGGGGAAAAGAACCAGTGGTGACGACAGTGTTTCCATTGGATAATTAACTACGACGCGGCTATTCTTTTCCAAGAAGTATGTTCTTGATCTTATTGTGGATGACCTGTGCCGCAAAGGCGCTGCCGGCGACACCCACGCGAATACCCACCTGGGTTATGTTTTTTTCCTGGTATTCAACGGCGATCTGTACCTCTTCACCGAATGTCGTTGCCGTCAAAAGCCCCTTGGCGATAGTTTTTTCTTCGGCGATATTTTCCATCTGGAATTGTTTCAGCGCTTCGACGCTGGCACTCCATACGCGCTCAAACGGTGCGTGGTAATTTGTTCTCAGGACGCCGTCGGTATAAAATAACCCTTCCGACTTGACACCCATTACCGTTTTCCCCACTTGGACAGAACAGCCGAGTGCCACAACGAGGGTGATCGCGATGATAATGCCGCCTATTCCCTTCTTTTCCATGGGTATCCTCCTAATCGTTGTTGGAACAAGTTTCAGGTTACAAGTTTAAGGTTTCGCGTCTCATGTTTCAAGTCCAAAGTATAAAGTTTCACGTTTCCCATTTCCCAATTACTAATTCCCATTTTCCAATTACGTTTTCCGAATTCCCATTTTCCATTTGCTATTTCCCAATTGCCAATTTCCGGATTCCGATTTTCACATAAAGCGGATATAGAGGGCCTGGAGAACGGCCCATGCGAGGACGAGGACAGTGAGCCCGATGCAGCCCCATGCCAGCGCCCGATGGGTCAGCGTCTCCCTTTTCTTTTCACTGTATCCCAGCAGGAACCCTGCAGCAATGCCCGCAACGAGCCCGCCGCCGTGGGCCCAGTTATTGATCCCTGGAAAGAATAATCCGAAAAGCACCAGGCCGATGACCCACCCCATCGTCTGTTTGTAGATTGCCTCGCCATAGTACCCGCCGCGGCTTTTGCCGTAGTAGAGAATTGCGCCGATCAGCCCGCAGACGGCGGCTGATGCCCCGATGGTAAATGGAATCCCGGCGACATAGGAGACGAAAAACCCGACGATTCCCGTTACGGTATAGATGATGGCGAATCGATTCATGCCGTATTCGGCGATGACGAAAGGGCCGAGCTGGCGGAGAGCGATCATATTGAAAAAGATGTGAAGGATTCCGCCGTGGAGGTATGACGCTGACAGAAGGGTCCACCACCGGTGAAACTGGTCGATGGGCAATGTTCCCGTTGCCCCGAGGATGAGAAGGCTCTTGCTCGATGGCGAGAGGAAGGTGAATGGATTGGACGAAAAACCGAGGGACGTGGGATTGAGCAGGACCGACAGGATAAAGAACGCCCCGTTGACGGTGATGATGGCGGTGATCATGTCATAGGGATTGGTCAGCAGCCGGGCGGCAAAGCTCCGTTTCCACGGTGCTCCCGGTTTTGAAAGCCCGCAGTAGGGGCACTCAGGTTCATCCATGCTGATTAGTTTCCGGCAGTTTGGACAGAGTATCGAGTTCTTGTCTAATCGGCCCATGCTGTAACCTTTCTGTACCGCTTGTGGCGTTTCCCGGGGAAGATGCTGTCAGAAGTTGAGGAATCTCATCATCAGGGGAATCGCCACGAACGTTCCCACGGCGCTTCCGAGATTGACGAAAACGACGAGCAGCAATATGCGGGTAATCTTGTTATGCCGGAACCCACGGAACGTGGCGATGTCGTCTCTCAAATCGATAAAATCCTTCACCTGGGGTTTTCGCAGTGATGCCTCGACCAGGCCGGCGACCCACCCGGCGGCCACCATGGGATTCAGGGAGGTAAAAGGGGCGGCTGCCACCGACGCGGCAATGGTGATCGGGTGTCCGAGGGCCGCTATTGCTCCTGTTCCGGCGAGAATTCCATTGACGGCGAACCACCATGTCACCATATCGATGCCCGTTTCAGTGCCGGAGCTGTAAAAACCAGCTATTATGATGGCTATGACTCCCAGTGAAAGGCCCCATCCGAACAGCCGCCCCCAGATGCCCCGCGGGGGGACCGTCAGAAGGGACGAAATATCGATACTCTGCCCTATCTGTCTGATGATGCCGGGGACATGTCCCGCTCCCACGACGGCGACGATCTTTGAACCGGGCGAGGAGGCAATCTTGTGTGCCAGGTATGCGTCTCTCTCGTCGATGAGAGTTGTCTTCACTTCCGGGACTTTTCGGCCGAAGGTCTGCAGGGCCAGTTCGAGCGCGTCGTGCTCTTTCAGCTTTTCTATATCTTCTTCAGTGATGTCATCGGAGTAGACGAGCGACAATAAAATTTCTCCCACGATCCTGAACTTGCTCGCAAGCGTCATGGTTCTCCACGTGCGGATCATGGTCGTTCGGATGTCCCTGTCGGCAAGAACAACTTCAGCTCCGACCGCTTCCGCTGCCGTGATTGCCCGCTTCATTTCTTCGCCGGGATTGATCCCGAATTTCTCCGCCAGCCGTTTCTGAAATGACGCCATCAGGAGCTGCGCCAGCAGCTGGGACGTCCGTTTTTCCTTAATGATTTTGAAAATATCGGTTTTTTCCCACGAATCCTTTTCAGTGATGGCGTCATAGCGGGCGGCGCACAGTTCAACACAGACAGCATCAGGCTGCTCTTGTGTGATGATCAGTTCGACGAGGTCGGCGCTCTCCCGCGAAACATGGGCAGTGCCGACGATGACGATGTCTCTGTCGCCGAGGGATACACGATGTACGTTCTTTCGGTCCATGGAATAACTCTGCCGCCGTTTGGGTAAGGAAACCTATCAGCATTTCAACGAATTGTAAAGAAAGAAGCGTGTTTTCACCGTACCCTTCCGGGCGATCATCGGCACTGTTCTCCGACGATCGTCATCTATTAATTATCTTTTCTCTTGATAATTTGATCCATTTATTCTAAGACTTTGCATTACTTAAACAACGTTCCTCTCATGAAAGCCTCCGACGGGGCTTGCAGGTAACATCCGGAGATTAATCTTTTCATGATAACGTTCAAAAATGTTCATAAATGGTTCGGCGATCTCCATGTTCTCAATGATGTCAATTTCCATGTGGACCCCGGCGAAGTGGTCGTTATCTGCGGCCCCAGCGGGTCCGGCAAGAGTACCCTTATCCGGTGCATCAACAAGCTTGAACCGATTCAGAAGGGTGAAATTATCGTCGACGATATGCCCATTCATGACGCAAAGATCAACCTCCGCCGGCTCAGGGAAGAAATCGGTTTCGTCTTTCAGCAGTTCAACCTTTATCCTCACATGACGGCGCTGGAAAATATCACTCTCGCACCGATTAATGTGCGAAAGCAGAAGAAAGAGGAAGCGGAAGCAGTGGCGCGGCAACTGCTGCACAAGGTCGGAATCTCGGAGAAGGCCAATTCATACCCGCAACAGCTTTCGGGAGGGCAGCAGCAGCGTGTCGCCATTGCCCGGGGGCTGGCCATGCGCCCGAAGATCATGCTGTTTGATGAACCGACCTCAGCGCTTGACCCTGAAATGATCAACGAAGTCCTCGACGTCATGAAGACGCTTGCCCGCGAGGGAATGACCATGATTGTGGTTTCTCATGAGATGGGATTTGCCCGTGAGGTTGCCAATCGTGTTGTTTTCATGGATGAAGGCAAACTGATCGAGAGCGCCGATCCCGCGACGTTTTTCTCAAACCCACGGCATGAAAGGACAAAGCTCTTTTTAAGCAAAATATTGACCCACTAAAAAGACAGGTCCGAGGCTAAGGGTGATTAGAGGCTTTAGGCGAAGGGCCAAGGGCGGAAGGGACAGGGGACAGAAGAAAAGGGAAATAAACCGTCACATTTAAGGCTTCACGTTTTCCGTTATCCGGTTTACGGTTTACAATTTCCCAATTACCATTTCACGTTATCCGGTTCACGTTTTACGATATTCGTTATCCGATTTACGATATCCGAATTTACGAATTTCGTTTTCCGTTATTCGATGCACGGTTTCCGAATAAAGCGTTGTTGTCGTTAGTTACAATTATCAAAGAAGGAGGAATGGCTATGAGAAAGCAAGGTTGGATTGTGGCGGCATTGGTAGTGGCATTTTCTCTTATTCTGGCGGCGGGGACTCCGTGTCTCGCGGAGAATATTTATGACCGGGTGGCAAAGACCGGGGTGGTCAATGTCGGCCTGATGTACAACAGCATTCCCGCTGCGTATTTCAATGAAAAGAATGAGTGGGTCGGTTTCGATGTCGACATTGCTGAAGAAGTAATCAAGCGGATCGGCGGGTATATGGGAAAAACACTCAAAGTCGAGCGGGTCAAGGTCAACAATAAAACCCGTATTTCCTTTCTCACCTCGGGGAGAATCGACATGAGTACCGCCAATATGACGCACAAGCGCGAACGGGATCGGACAATCGACTTTTCAATTACCTATTTCTTTGACGGAGAGAAGATCCTTGCCAAGAAGGGGATGTACAAAAAGCATGAAGACTTCCTCGGCAAGAAGATCGCCTCCATGCAGGGAACGACCAGTGAAAAGAACGCCATTAATCTCCTGAAGAAGCTGGGAGATCCCAACGCGGAACAGAACGTTATCAGCTTCCAGGACGAACCCTCCTGCTTCCTCGCGCTGAAACAGGGCAAGGTTCAGGGATGGGCGACAGACAGCACGATTCTCATCGGCTATGCCGCCAAGGAGCCGGGGAAATACGAGCTGGTGGGTGATTTCTTCAGTGACGAGCCGTACGGTATGGGAGTGCCGGAAGACCAGAGCGACTGGAGGGATGCCATCAACTTCGCGCTGCAGGATATGTGGCAGGACGGCACCTATATGAATATCTACAATAAATGGTATGGTCCCGACACCCCCTATTATTTCCCGATGACGGAAAAGATTGAAACGTGGCCGTAATTCACACCTCTTACGGCGCGCGCACCAGTTCTGCGGCCCCGATTTGCCCCGGGGCCGCAGGCTTTTTTAAGGAACGACGGCACGGGGAGTCACGGGCCCTGACGATTGAACAGTAATCATGAAATCTTCACGGGTTGCACAGCAGTTTGCAGTAACGGCCGGCATTGCACTGGTCCTTTACATTATCTTTATGACGGCCGATTTCGGTTACGACTTTCACTGGGCTGTCCTGTATGAAGTTAATCCCACCTATAAAGAGATCTTCGGTCTATGGCTGCTCAAGGGGTTCGCTCTCACCATTCAGATATCCGTTATCAGTACTATTATAGCCCTGATTCTGGGAACGGTCTTCGGCATCGCCCGGCTTTCGAAATTCAAGCCCGTCTATTTTTTTGCGACGGCGTATGTGGAATTTTTCAGGAACACCCCGCTGCTGGTACAGCTCTTCTTCTGGTATTTCGCGTTTCCCCTGGGACTCCCCGACGCGGCTTCCCAGTTTCTTAACAATCACAATTTCGAGTTCTGGGCCGCAACCCTGGGGCTGAGCATCTATACCGGCTCCTTCGTGGCGGAGATCGTCCGGGCCGGCATCCAGGCCATCCCCCACGGGCATCTTGAGGCTTCATTTTCTTCGGGATTATCCGCGTTCCAAACCCTTCGGTTCGTTATACTTCCCCAGGCGTTTCGTGTCATCATTCCGCCCCTGGGAAGCGAATTTCTCAATAACATGAAAAATTCATCCCTCGCCATGACCATCGGCGTGGCGGAACTCTGCTGGCAGTCACAGCAGATCGAATCATTCACCTTCAGAGGGTTTGAGGCGACATCCGCGGCATCTCTTATCTATCTCTGTCTGTCGCTTACCATCTCAGCGGTCATGAACAGCGTCAATCACCATCTTCAGATCGGTCAGGACAAAGATCTGTCCGTCTTCGATCTCGTGCTGGCGTTTCTGTTCAAACCATTTTCTCTGATCGGGAAAGGGATAGGGCGCGGATGGTCGTGGATTGCCGGGACGTTTGGCCGCAAAGAGGCCACCGGGCCGGATAATGAGTCGGTCTATCTGTCGGCATGGTCACGGTTCCTGACGATCATGACCCGGTTGCTCGTCTACGGATGGAAGGGCCTTTTTGTTGTGTTTTTCGCCGCCATGATCGGGCTGGCCGGCTTGATCATTTTAAAATTCAACTGGGGCATCATATGGAAAAGCATGCCGTCTCTCCTCTTCTGGACCTTTCCCCACGGAGGGAACGGCGAAATTTTCTACGGCCTCGGCGGGCTCAGCTTGAGCATCGTCCTGGCGGCCATATCGCTCACCGTCAGTTTTTTCATCGGCCTCGTCTTCGGCCTGGGACGATTGAGTAAAAACACGATAATCAGTACCGTCAGCGTCCTCTACATAGAAATAATCCGAGGCAATCCTCTCATTATGGTCATCTTCTGGGTCTATTTCTTCTCGCCTATCGTGACGGGGATGCAGATAGATGTCTTTTGGAGCGCCACCATAGCGTTCACCGTATTTTCCGGCGCCTATATCGCTGAAATCGTCCGGGCGGGCGTCAGCGCGATCCCCTTCGGCCAGATCGAAGCAAGCAGCGCCTCCGGCCTCAATTATTTCCAGATAATGCGCTTTGTCGTTCTTCCTCAGGCGCTCAAGATGATGATTCCCGCTTTTGTGGGACAGTTCATCGCCCTGTTCAAGGATACATCGCTGGCATATATCATCGGCGTATTCGAACTTACAACGATTGCCCAGACCCTCAACAACAGGCTGATGATTTACCCCTTCGAAATATACACAACCATAGCGGCCCTCTATTTCGTCTGCTGTTACAGCATGAGCATCGTTGCCTGCCGCCTTGAAATCAGGTACTCACCGGACCGCCGCGTAGAAGCTCCCCGAATGGAATAAACGGTAAAGTTTCACGTTTCGAGTTTCAAGTTTGATGGACTCGCAAAAAGTCCTCATCAAATAACTAGTTAAAATAATTTACAAATATGTCATTTATTCCTTGCATTCCGGCCCGCGA
>JAFGWZ010000187.1 GCA_016936905.1 Deltaproteobacteria bacterium
CCCCACGCCGGGCAGTTCACCCCGCACAAAGAGGACGTCTCTCGTGAACCGGATAAGGATGATGTGGATAAAGGGAAGGAATGCCACGGCGAAGAGCGACAACCTGAAGAGGAACTGCTGAACCCGGAGTGACGTGACGAACCGTGCGAACCACGCGCCGCATCCCGTGAGAAGGAGCCAAAGCGAGAAGAGCGTGCCCACCACGAGCTCATTGCCCGAGGTGACGTTTATGCATTCGCGGATAACCGTGATCTGGGTGATGACATGGGAGATTCCGAGAACGGTTATGCCGTAAGGTACAATGAAAGTGTTCATCCATCTTGCCATGAATGGAAACTCCCGGACGCTGTTATCTCTCACCGTACCTTTTTTACGAAAGAATTTCAAGGAACTGTTGGAATATGGGAGGTGTGATTTATCCTTGACTACCGGTTACCTCTTTCCTATACTCGTTGCTCATCCCGGCCGTTCGATCTTCGGCCTTGCGAGTCGTTTTTTTAAATGTTGTGATACGTTAATAAGTTGTCGCCCCGATTTATTTTCACTGGGTCTGTGGGACTTTTGATAAATCTACAGCTTGCTCCAGGCACTGCCAAAACCCGATTTTTGCCCTGTGCCTTGAGCCTTTTGCCCTGAGCCTTTTTTACAGAGACCGCTCAAATAAAATTGGGCGACAGATCTTTTTATTAGCCTTTGCGGTTCTGCCGCATTGAAGAGGAGGATGCCTGATGAAACGAACACCGTTGATCGTTTGTGTCTGTTGTATCGTAACCTTCCTGTTCATCTGCGCGACCCCGTCGCCGGCGACAGAGAAGATTATCTGGAGGGGACAGTCAAGTTACAGCGCGGGACTTCCCCAGCTCTATGCCCCGGCGGAGCATTTCGCCAAGGAAGTGGAACGGCTCACCGATGGCCGGCTCATTATCAAGATGGCGCCGGGAGGATCGATTGTCCCGTCCATGAAGGTTTTTGACGCCGTCAGCGCCGGGACGCTGGATATCGGATGTACATGGGCGGGCTGGTGGATCGGCAAATTTCCCGCTGCCGTCCTTTTTGCCAATTCCTATCCCAACGGAATGCAGATGGACGAGATGCTGGGATGGATTTATACGGGGGGAGGTATGGACCTCTGGAACGAACTTTACCGGGGGCACAACGTTGTTGTCCTTCCTCCCTACGGGATGCTCGGTTCTGAAAACTTCTGCTGGTCCCGGAAACCGATCAACTCGCTTTCTGATTTCAAGGGGTTGAAATTCAGGACCGTCGGGATCTGGGGACAGTGCCTTGAGCGCCTCGGTGCCCGCGTCGTCACGTTGCCCGGGGCGGAGGTCTACCCGTCGCTTGAAAGAGGCGTCATTGACGCCTGTGAATTCGGAACCCCCGCCATCGACGTGAAATTCGGGTTTCAGGAGATCTGCAGCTACCTGAAACTTCCCGGCATTCATGAACCCTGCGCCCCCCTTGAAACGCTCGTCAACAAGAAATCGTGGGAGGCGCTGCCCGACGATCTGAAGCACAAAGTCGAAGTGGCACTCAGGGATTCCTGCTTCCAGGCGATAACGAACGCCATGAAGGAGGACGCCGAAGCCATGGAATATTTCAGAAATTACAAAGGGTTACACGTGTCAAAGCTGACGCCTGAGATGATCGACGAAATCGTCAGGATCGGCAACGAGGTCATGAGCGAGCACGCGAAGAACAACGCCATGTTCGACAAGGTATGGAAGTCCCAGGTTGAATTCCGACAGAAAGTCGATCCCTACGCGGACCTGGTCCGGCTTCCCTATCCGTACGCGAAGTGAACATTATACGTTACAGGTTTCAGGTTTCTTGTTTCATGTTGAGGATTTCGCGCTGGTGTGGGAGCATTGGGGACGGCTCACCCGTTGCATCATTCCTGAACAGGCTGTTGAAAAAAACAAACATGATGATGTTCAAAAAAGCCCGGATGCAAGGCTCCCGAAGGCTGAGGAGAACGCAGCAGACGGGCGTTTTGGGGCAGCCTCTGAAAGCTCAGCGTGCTGAGCGCTGGAAGTTCGGCTATCCATGAATACCCTGTCATCGGTCTTATCATTCATTGACCGTATCAGTACCTGGTCGGGAAAGGCCGTGGCGTGGTGTGGTCTTGTCCTGATCCTTGAGCTCGTCTACGACACGGCGGCGCGCTATGTCTTCAACGCGCCCACGGAATGGTCCTACGATATCTCATATATGCTGTACGGAACGATGTTCATGATCGGGACGTCGTACACGCTGCATCTCGATGAGCATGTCCGCATCGGGATCCTCTACGACCGGGTGTCCCGCCGTTCCAGGGCACTCATCGACATTATCGGGTATGTGCTGTTTTTCTTCCCCGTGACGATCGCTCTTTTCTGCTGGGGCTTCGACTTTGCAGCCGCTTCATGGAAGATGGCCGAGCATGCCGGCGTCAGCATGTGGTCGCCCCCGATCTATCCCTTTAAAACAGTCATTCCGGTGACAGCCCTTCTGCTTCTTCTCCAGGGGATCGCCGAATTCATCCGTTCCGTCGTTTTCTTCACGAAGGGGGCGAAACCGTGATATCGAGCCCGGAGATCCTGATCATCATGCTGCTTGCGGGACTCGTTGCAGGATTGCTCATGGGGTTTCCCGTCCCCTTCGTCATGCTCGGGGTGTCAATGGTTGTGGGATACCTCGGGGTCGGATCGGGGTTCTTTCCCATGATGATTCTCCGGGTGTTCGAAACGATGCAGAACTATATTCTCATCGCCATCGTTCTCTTCGTCTTCATGGGCATCATGCTGGAGAAGTCCGGGGCCGCCGAACGGCTTTTCACGTCCGTCCATGTCCTGCTGGGAGGATTGAAAGGAGGGCTGGCGCTGACCGTCGTTGTGGTCTGCACCGTTATGGCGGCGGCGACGGGAATTATGGGCGCCCCCGTCATCATCATGGGGCTGTTCGCCCTTCCCGAGATGATCAAGCGGGGATATGATAAGGCATTGTCGTCGGGGACCATCTGCGCAGGAGGAACACTGGGGATTCTCATCCCGCCGAGCATCATGCTGGTGGTGTACGGGCCGATGGCCGGGATTTCCGTGGGCAAGCTCTTCATGGGCGCCGTCATCCCCGGGTTGATTCTGTCGGCGCTGTATATCATCTATATCCTCGCCGTGTGCCATGTGAAACCGGAACTGGGGCCGCCGCTGCCTCCCGATCGGAGGCGGATATCCCTGAAATCGAAACTCATGATGATCGTTACTTCTCTGATCCCCACGGTCTTTCTTATTCTCGCCGTGCTGGGAACAATCTTCTTCGGCGTAGCCGCCCCCACGGAAGCCGCCGCCGTGGGCGCCTTTGCAAGCATTCTCTTGGCGGGAGCGTATCGCCGGCTGGACTGGAAAACGCTGAAAGAGGCGGTGTACCGGACAACGGTGGTGTCCAGCATGATCCTCCTCATCGTTGCCGCCGCCTTCGTGTTTACCGGGACCTTCATGCTGGTGGGAGGGGGCGACCTGGTGAAAGACTGGCTTCTCGGCCTGCCCGTGGGACGGTGGGGTGTCCTGATGATCATGGCCCTCGCCTTCTTCGTTTTCGGATTGTTCATGGAGTGGGTCGGTATCGTTCCGATTCTCGTGCCTATCTTTACCCCCGTCATCGCCGCTCTCGGCTTTGACCCCCTGTGGACGGCGATTCTCTTCTGCGTAGTCATGCAGACATCGTTTCTGACGCCGCCGATGGCCCCGGCCCTGTTTTACATAAAGGGTGTCGCCGGAGATCAGATTGATTTCGGGTCACACATTGTCAGGGGGGCGATTCCGTTCATCGTCCTCCAAATCATCGGGGTGATCCTCATCGCCCTCTTCCCCCGGCTGGCGCTGTGGCTCCCTGCGATCATGATCAGGTAAATCCACAGGCCCTTCTTTTTTCCGCAGGGGCCTGAACCGGAAGGAGAGCAAAACGACAAGCAGAAAGGCCATCGTCAGCCAGGAAATGATTTCCAGGGTCGAGTCCCCCACGTAGATCAGCGATTCAAGTTTCCTGATGATGAATGATCCGAGGTGACCGGGGTGCCCGCGGCCCCTCGATTTCAGGAAGGCTTCGAGGTAGGTGAGGGGGCAGATGGTACCGGTTGCCTGCATGCCCGCCGTGATGACCAGGGCGATGAGATGCAGTACCCGGCCGGTGGTGGAGTTCACGTAGAGAAAGAAAGGGAATCCTCCTATGATGAAAATGATCCACAGAAAGTGAATCACCACGACGATATCGGCGGCGACGGTGGACAGCATCGAATCCTCGACAACAATTTTGTTAAGGTTGCCCCTTGCGGTGTTTCACGCGGGCAACAGTCCATCGATGTCTATACTACCATGGTTCCCGATAGGGGTGAAACGTCTTTGTGGGCTTGTTCGGTGGCAGGTCCGATAGCCGGACGGATCTTCCGGGAATTGCGAAGGCCGGTGGAAATCACGATTTTGCGTTGCACCGGGGGATGTGATATAAAACAGAAATAACGATAACGCCTGAAGTGGCTGAGGTGGACTATGGGGCTGGAGTTGCAGATCGATAAGGTGGCGAAGCTGATCGTTGAATCACAGAAAATTGTCGTCTTCACCGGGGCCGGCATCAGCACCGAGTCGGGAATCCCCGATTTTCGGAGCCCCGGGGGGATCTGGTCGAAATTCGATCCAGAGGATTTTACCATTCAGAAATTCGTCAGTGACCCCGAAGCGCGAAGGAAGCAATGGCAATTCCTCGTGCAGAACGACCTCCTCACGGCGGCAGTGCCGAATGACGGACATAGAGCCATCGCGGAGCTTGAAACGATGAGAAAGCTCGACGCCGTAGTGACCCAGAACATTGATAACCTTCATCAGAAGGCGGGTAATTCACCGGAAAAGGTCTTCGAACTCCACGGCAACATGAGCTGGATACTCTGTATGGAGTGCCACGGCAGGTATCCGATGGAAGAAATCAGAAAAAGGATAGAACGGGGTGAAGAAATCCCTGAATGCGAGAACTGCGGGGGCATGCTGAAGCCCGATGTTGTCCTTTTCGGTGAAGCGCTTCCCCAGGATGTCGTGGCCGCTGCCGTCGAACACGCGAAAACCTGCGACCTTCTCATCGTTATCGGATCTTCTCTGGTGGTCTATCCCGCGGCGTACATTCCGGCATACGCCTCCGAGGCGGGTGCAAAGCTGGTTATCATAAATATGACAGGGACCTCGTATGACGTTGTATCGAACGTTGTCATCTACAACAGGGCGGGAGAGGTTATGAAGAAAATCGTCGAACGGGTCAAAGAAAGAATAAACCATTAGGACGACGCCTATCATGTGTACCGTTCTGTTTTCGTTTAAAAACCATCCGGATTATCCCATGATACTGGCATCGAACCGGGACGAGTTTTATGACCGTCCAACGGCGCCCGCGGCCTTCTGGGATGAAGAGCCGGACCTTCTTGCCGGCAGGGACCTGAAGGCCTGCGGGACATGGCTCGGAATAACAAAAACAGGGCGTTTTGCGGTGCTTACCAATTTCAGAGCCCCCGCTTCCATGAGGGACGATGCACCGACCCGGGGGAAACTGGTGAGCAACTATCTGACAAAAGGGAAAGACCCCGAAACGTACTTTGAAGACGTGCGGTTCAACGCCCATGAGTACAACGGCTTTAATCTCATCTTCGGATATGTGTCGGAGTTGTACTATTTCTCGAATATAGATCACGGGTTCTGTCGGAACATTGCTCCCGGCCTTTACGGATTGAGCAACCATCTGTTCGATACGCCGTGGCCGAAAGTGGAACGGGGAAAGCAACTGCTGGGTGATGCCATTACCGGGGGTGATCAGGTCACGCCGGAACACCTTTTTGATGTCCTCGCCGACACGTACCAGCCGGACGATTCTCTTCTCCCCGATACGGGGGTAGGAATGAAATGGGAACGCATCCTTGCCCCCATCTTCGTTCAGAACCCTGTTTACGGGACCAGGTTTTCCACCGTCGTCATGGTCGATAATGAGAACAGGGTTTCATTTACCGAGCGGGCGTTTCAATCGGGGCCTCGCCACTACACGGAACAAAGGTTCGAGTTCACGATCGCCGAGGGCGATACGATGTGAGAGTATCAATATGGACGCCGTTAAGCAAATCGACATAGAAGACACCATGTGGCGCGATGAACGGGGATGGGGACTGAATCCCTTCACCGCAAGTGATTTCATCCCCGAGGGGCCCTGTGACATTCATGTCGTTTCCATGGTGCCGGGAGCCGTTCGGGGCAACCACTACCATACCACGGGGACCGAATGGATGCTCATATGCGGAGGCCCCGCCCGTATCCTCTTACGGTCGAAAAAAGAGAGGCAGGTAGAGGCAATGCTAGCCGATGGAAGGACGCCATTGCTCATCGAGATCCCCGCCCATGTTGAACATGCCGTAAGGAATGAGTCAACGGAGCGTATCTATCTCGTTGTGTTCAGTGATGTTCCGGCCCCCGAAGCCGTTCGTTGTTCATCCCTGTTCGAGTAAAAGTTCCGGAGGTTATCCACTCATGTCGAAAAAAGATTATCCCGACAGGCCCCGCGTCGGTGTGGGCGCCGTTGTCATCAAAGAAAGAAAGGTATTGCTTGTCCGACGTGGGATACCCCCCAGCGAAGGGCTGTGGGCTATTCCCGGAGGCCACGTGGAACTGGGAGAGACGCTTCAGGAGACAGCTGAAAGGGAGATCCTTGAAGAGACCGGTATTGTCATCTCCGCCGGGGAACCGATCCATACCTTCGATCTCATTGAACGGGACGAGTCGGAGAGGATCCGTTTTCACTATATTGTCGTCGATGTGGCA
>JAFGWZ010000188.1 GCA_016936905.1 Deltaproteobacteria bacterium
CCGTTTGAGGGCCGACCAGACTCCCGGTTCCACAATCGCATCCAGGAGATTCACAACAAGGTATCCGCCATTGGCCTTGACGAGAGACCCCGCCTTGATCTTGCTGAAATCGGTACGCCACACCCCGCTTCTGTCGACGACCCGCTCGATGCTTCCGAAGAGATTCCGGTAGGTGGGAAAGGTCTCCACAATGACGGGCGCCCGCTTCTGATCGGCGTTGTCAACAAGCAGATTTACCTGATAAGGCTGAAAGGCGTCACCGTCTGGAATGGCGAAAGGAAGGCCGGGCACCTGCTGTTGCTGCTGCGGAGCGAATATCTTCATATTATCCGCCATATCTTCGACCATGCTGTCGAGATAGGCGGCAATCTTTTCACCTTTATAGGTTTTTTTCAAAGGAGCAACCAATTCCATCGCCATGTTCATGAACATGAAGCGATCCATTTTCTCCACGTTTTCCTGGATCTCGCGGTTCAGGTCCCGTATCTCGAGGGAAATCTGGTTGATCTGTTCCTTCAGGTTTTCCCGCTTTTCTACCATCTGCTCATATTCTTCTTTGGGAAACCGCCCCTTCTCGACCAACGCCTCGACTTCTTCTATCGGCATGGGTTTCCCATCGACGAGGGGCATGATTTCAGGCCGCTTGAACTGCCCCATCTGAATATCAACCAGAGCGAAGCCCTCCTCCCTTACTCGAGTGTCCAGCTCTTTGAAGAAATTCTTGCCTTTATTCTCATAGGTTTCCATGATTTCTTTTTTCCGATTGAGATATTCCTGGCTTTCGAAGAGCTGGGGAATCTGCTTTTTTAATGTCTCTACAAAATCATGGACGTCCTTCTTGAAAGCTTTTCCCACGCCTGCATTTAACCTGAGGAGAATCGGTGCTTCCGAATTTTTGAAATTATTGACGTAGCAAAGATCGTCGGGGATCTTGCCATCCTTGTCGGATATCTTCTCGAGCAGCTTCCTGACAGTGGCCAGCCGTCCCGAACCTGAGACCCCCGTCACGAAAACGTTATACCCCTCCTTGTTTATTCCCATTCCGAAACGAAAGGCTTCGACTCCCCTTTTCTGTCCGATGATATCTTTCAGCGGTTTTATATCATCGGTCGTCTCAAAAGGTAGCGTCGCCGGGTCAAGCCTCCATCTCAGGTTTTCAATCGGCACTTCCTTTACAGTATATTTCATCTCCATCTGCAACCTCCTCGCCGGTTGATTGTATTCAAAAGGTCTGTGATGTTCGTTTCCGCTGTACCGATTTCTTCGATGACATACGAATCCCCAAAACGATGAAACCGACACATGACGGGTACCGCGTCATGTAATTTTAATCTTTATTTCCCGCACGGCCTCGGGTTTGCATTTCGGCATAACAATAAGCAGAGTGCCGTCTCTATAGGTCGCCTCGATGTCGGTGACGTCGATCTTACAGGGAAGCTGGATGGCTCGGGAAAAACGCCGGTATACCCGTTCCGTGACCTGCTCCCCTCCATTGCCGACGGCTTCTTCCTTTGCCTCACCTTTTATCGTCAAGACACCGTCGATGACGGAGACATCAAGATTCTCCGGATCGACCCAGGGAATTTCCGCCCTTATAATGAGATGATCCTCTGTCTCCGACAACTCTATATGAGGGTGTCTTCGTTCCATCCTTTGAAAAGGAAGGCCGAAATCGTTTCTCAGACGGGACATGAGGCGCTCTATGTCCCGTTTCATTTTGTCGAGTTCACGATTTTTCCACATAATCAACTGCGGCATGGTGAAACCTCCTTCATATTCTCAGCAACGTCCTTTATCTGGCAGGGTGCATTATAGTACAATTTTATTTCAAAAACCACCATGAGTGACCGCCGCCGTCGACCACATCACGGCAAGATCATGTCCCGACAATTCGTAACCGGCGACAGCCCGACGGAAAGATTCCACGGGTAGGATTACTGCAAATATATAGTAGCCAAACACTATTTTATTTGCTATAAATTCGCCTTTTTCGATGTGAGGAAGGTGGATTACATGGCAAAAACAGCAACATTAACTATTGACGGGAAGGCGTATGAGTTTCCCATCATCAAGGGAACCGACGGGAATGACGCAATCGATATAACCGGACTTCGGAAGAAAACCGGAATGATCACCCTCGACTATGGTTTCGGCAATACGGGAAGCTGCGCCAGCAGTATCTCGTTCATGGATGGAGAAAGAGGCATCCTGCGCTACCGGGGAATCCCGATCGAACAGCTCGCGGAACAATCAAGCTTCATCGAAACATCCTTCCTTCTCATCACAGGCGAACTGCCCACCCGGGAAGAACTGATCGGCTTTTCCATGATGCTGAACGATCATTCTCTCGTCCATGAAGACATGCGCCACTTCTTCGAACGGTATCCAAAGGGAGCCCATCCCATGGGAATTCTCGCATCCATGGTCAATGCCCTCCGGGCCTTTTATCCCGAACTTCCCCAACGATCGGAACATGAAGAAATCAGAATTACCTTCGCCCGGCTGCTCTCGAAACTGAGAACACTCGCCGCCATGTCGTTCAGAATATCGGGAGGACTCCCGGTGGTATACCCATCAGTCCATCTCAGTTACTGCGCCAATTTCTTAAACATGATGTTCGACTCGACAGTACGGCCCTACGTCATCGATGAAGACGTTGTACAGGCATTGAATGTCTTCTGGATCCTTCACGCCGACCATGAGCAGAACTGTTCCGCGTCGGCGGTTAGGCTCGTCGGCAGCGCCCGGGTGAACCTGTACGCGGCAATATCGGCAGGTATCAGCGCCCTCTGGGGCCCGCTTCACGGCGGCGCAAATCAGGCGGTCGTGGAAATGCTTCAGGCTATGTATGACAGCGGCGGCGACCCGGCACCGTTCATCGCAAGGGCAAAAGACAAGAAAGATCCCTTCCGCCTGATGGGCTTCGGTCACAGCATCTATAAAAACTATGATCCCAGGGGCAAGATCATGAAAAAAATGTGTGACCGGGTGTTGACAAAACTCGAACGGCATGACCCGCTCCTCGACATAGCAATGAAGCTCGAGGAAGTGGCCCTTAAAGATTCCTATTTCATTGACAACAGGCTGTACCCCAACGTGGATTTTTACAGCGGCATCATCTTGCGGGCCCTGGGAATTCCTCTCGATATGTTTACCGTCATGTTCGCCATCGGAAGGCTTCCGGGATGGATCAGCCAGTGGAAAGAAAGCACGGAAGACCCGAGAGGAAAACTCCACCGGCCCCGTCAGCTTTACTGCGGCCCGCCGGAACGGGACTATGTTCCCGTGGAAAAGCGGAACAGAACGACGAAAGTCATATGATAGGCTCAAGGTACAGGGCGCAGGGCTCAAGGCAAAAACGGAGGCAACCGGACTGCCTGTTGCCCGGCTTCATGTGACCGGTCATCGTAAAAAAGGCTCAAGGCTCAGGGCGCAAGGCTCAAGGCAAAAACGGGGGCAACCGGACTGCCTGTTGCCCGGCTTCATGTGGACGGGCATCGTAAAAAAGGCTCAAGGCCAAGGGCGCAAGGCTCAAGGCAAAAACGGTGTCGCCGGCGCGGAACATGCCATGACGCAGAATGAAGACATAACAGCCTCCGCCGCTCTCATAAAAGCATCAACCTATACCGTTGTCTTCACCGGAGCGGGAATCTCCGTTGAGAGCGGCATCCCGCCGTTTCGCGGGCACGGAGGCATATGGCGGCACAACGATCCGTCATGTCTTACCATGAGGTACTTCAGACAGCAGCCGAAAAAATCGTGGGAAACCATCAGGAAACTATTCTACGATCTGATAGCGACGGCCCAACCGAACGGCGCCCACCGGGCCATCGCCGACCTTGAGAAGC
Source organism: Deltaproteobacteria bacterium (assembly GCA_016936905.1). GTDB lineage: Bacteria > Desulfobacterota > Syntrophia > Syntrophales > UBA6807 > DSDU01. Next base: position 3,849 of record JAFGWZ010000188.1, read on the forward strand.
GGGGCCACGTCAACTCGGTCATCACACAGAACATCGACGGCCTCCACCAGAAGGCGGGAAGCCAAACCGTCTATGAATATCATGGAACCATAAAAAAGCTCGTCTGCATTGAATGCTTCCATCCTGTTGAATCGCACAGTATCGACTTCTCAGCGCTCCCTCCGGTCTGCCCGGAATGTGGCGGCATTCTCAAGCCTGATTTTGTCTTCTTCGGCGAAACCATCCCGAAAAAGATCACGGACCTGTGTTCCGGCGAGGCTCACTACGCCGATGTCATGATCGTCATCGGAACGTCCGGTTCGGTGAAACCGGCATCGATGATCCCTTTCGCCGCGAAACGGGCCGGAGCAACCATCATCGAAGTCAATACGGAACCTTCCGCATATACCCGACAGATAACCGACATCTTCCTGAAAGGCGGGGCAACGAATGTCCTGACCAGGATGGTCGACATGATCATTGACAACCGGCAGGGATTGTCATAAAAATAAGTTCGATATGCAACGTCCCTCCCCTTGCGCGGCAAAGCACGGGCGGACAAAACGGCGCACGACAGGGGCAGTAATTCCGGAAATGCCGGAGAGACTTCAGGAGGTTCGTCATGCAGCGATGGAACGGTTGGGGTGATGACGCGATCTCTCTGGATCTGCCGCTCCGTGCCATACAGCATTTGCAGGAAATCATCGGCGAGGGAACTCCCCGCGAGGATTATCCCCTCGACGAGATGGTCCGCCGAATTCCCCCGTCACGGCTCCCGGACCATCCCCTCATAACGGCCGATCCACGCCAGCGCATCATTCACGCCCACGGGCAGAGCCTTCCCGACTGGATCGGCCTCCGGGGAGGCACGATGCTCAGTTTTCCCGACGGAGTCGCCGTTCCGGGAAGCACCGGCGACATTCAGGAACTTCTTGATTTCGCTTTTAAACATAAGATTATTGTCATCCCTTGGGGGGGCGGAACAAGTGTCGTCGGCCACCTGACTATTCCTGAAGGAAAAAGGCCGGTGCTCAGCCTTTCCCTCAAACACCTCAACCGCATGACCAACTTTGACCCCTACAACCGGCTCGCGACCTTTGAGGCGGGGGTGAAAGGCCCCGATCTCGAAGCGCAGCTGAGGGCAAAAGATTTTACCCTGGGGCATTTTCCCCAGTCGTTCGAATACTCATCACTGGGAGGATGGATCGTGACCCGGGCCGTCGGACAGGAATCGACCTACTACGGCCGCATGGACCAACTCTTTGCGGGAGGAACAATGCTCACCCCCAAAGGCCCGATCACTTTCCCCCCCTTCCCGGCGTCTGCGGCGGGCCCCGATCTGAGACACCTGCTCCTGGGATCGGAAGGACGGCTCGGCGTCCTGACCACCGCGACGGTGAAGATCTCCCCGCTGCCGGAACGGCATGATATTCACGGCGTATTCTTCCCGTCATGGAAAAACGCGGTTGAGGCGGTCAGGATCATCGCGGGCACCGGGTTGCCCCTCTCAATGGCGCGCCTGAGCAATCCGGAAGAAACAATGATAAATCTCTTACTCGCGGGACATGAAACACACATCGCCCTTTTGAAACGCTACCTGAAATTCAGAGAAATCCCCGAAGCGGAGGGCTGCATGTGCCTCATCGGATTCATCGGCTCCCGGCGCATCGTTTCGGCGGTACGACGGGAAAGTTCAGACATTATCGGAGACTACGACGGCGTCTTCATCGGCAAGACCATGGGAGAATCCTGGAAAAAGCAACGCTTCCGCGGGCCCTACCTCCGCAACACCCTCTGGGACATGGGTTACGCCGTCGATACGATAGAAACGGCGGTCTCCTGGGACAGGGTGACGGCAACGATGCACGCCGTGGAAAATGCCGTCCGTTCCAGCCTGGAACCGGTGGGCGAAAGAGTTCACGTGTTTACTCATCTCTCAAGTGTGTACACCACTGGATCGAGCGTCTACACCACCTGTGTCTTCAGGCTGGGGGAGACACCGGAGGACACGTTAACCCGGTGGAGGACGATCAAAGAGGTGGCAAGCGACACCATCGTCGCCGCCGGCGGAACGATCAGCCATCAGCACGGCGTGGGAACGGATCATAAACCATATCTGAAGCCTGAAAAGGGTGAGATCGGAATGGATATAATCCGCCGGACATACCTTGACATCGATCCGGACGAACGGATGAACCCGGGGAAACTCGTTTGAAACGTAACAAACTGTTGCCAAAATGAAAATTCATCCGAACGGTCACGATGAAGAAGGCGAAAGGCCAAAGGCGCAGGGCTAAGGGCTAAAACCGAAGTCGGCCGTACGGCCCGGGGTGACAGGCTGGCCTCGTCCCGCGGGAGAAAAACGACAGCAAACAGATTCGGGATTTTGCTTATCACGACTGCTACTGTCCGGGAGGAAGCATTCTATGAACCTGCGTGACATTCCCTCACAGTGGGATCTCATCGTCATCGGAGGAGGCATCACCGGCGCCGGCATCTTTCGGGAAGCGGCCCGCCTGGGGCTGCGGACGCTTCTCCTCGAACGGATGGACTACGCATGGGGTACATCGAGCCGTTCATCGAAACTCGTTCACGGCGGCCTGCGCTACCTCAAGGAAGGAAAGATCCGCCTGACGAAGGCCTCCGTGGAGGAACGGGAGCGCCTCCTCGAAGAAGCGCCGGGACTGGTGGAGATGTTGGGGTTCCTCATGCCTGTTTATAAAGACCAGAGTCCCGGTCGAGCCGCCCTCAGCGCGGGGCTCACGCTGTACGACATGATGGCCCGCGGACACTACCATGAATTCCTCGAGCCCCAGGAATTTTCAATGATGCTTCCCCATGTAAGAGAACAGGGCCTCACCGGCGGATTTCATTTTTACGATGCCCAGGTCGATGACGCCCGGCTGGTACTCCGCCTGATTTTTGACGGAGTTACGGAAGGAGTAACGGCCCTTAATTACACGGAAGCAACTGAAATTCTGCGGGACAACCGGGGAATCGTTTCCGGTTTGGTGGCCCGTGACACCGAATCGGGCGATTCGAGAGAACTGTCCACGGGGGCGATCATCAACGCTACCGGATCATGGGCGGAATCGCTCCACCCCTCTCCTGAGGAAAAACGCCATCTTCGTCCCCTCCGAGGGAGCCACCTTGTCTTTCCCCACTGGACACTCCCCGTCGCCCAGGCGGTTACCCTGATCCATCCGGGTGATCACCGTCCGGTGTTCGTAATTCCATGGGAAGGAGCCGTTCTGGTGGGGACGACCGACCTCGACCATAACCAGGACATGCTCGGGGAGCCGGTCGCCACGGAAGAAGAAGTGTCGTATCTCATGGAGGCCATCGGAACCTACTTTCCGTCGCTTGATGTATCAATTGATACATGCATCGCTTCATTTGCCGGGATACGGCCGGTTCTCAGCGAGGGCATGTTTTCACCATCGGAAGAATCACGGGATCACGTCGTCTGGATCGATAAAGGGCTTGTGACGGTCACGGGGGGAAAACTGACGACTTTTCGCCGCATGGCGTGGGACGCCCTCGAAGCGGCGGCACCATTTCTCCCGTCTCTCCTTGTGCCGGACCGCGAGACCGCCGTCTTTTCACCTCCGCCGGAAATCACCGGCAACGATCACGGTATCTCCCGCAGCACTTGGAAGCGCCTCTTCGGCAGATACGGGAAAGCAGCATGGGAACTCGTCAAAGGGACTGGTCCTGAGGGTCTCCACGAAATATTGGGGACAGCGACCCTCTGGGCGGAACTGCCCTTCGTTGCGGGGCGGGAACAGGTGCGGCACCTGAGCGATCTGCTCCTGCGGCGGGTCCGGCTGGGGATTCTTGTCAGTGAAGGCGGAAAAGAACATCTCGATC
>JAFGWZ010000189.1 GCA_016936905.1 Deltaproteobacteria bacterium
TCCTGTTGCAAGGGAACTGGAACAGATTTCAAAGATTCTTGATGCCAACCCGACGCTGATCGAGATCATCTACCATGACCTGACACGCTCGGCACAATGAGTCGCTTCATGCTGGACTTCATCGCAGACAACTTAAAACCGGTCCTTCCGGATGGACACTATTTATGGAAGAAAAAAAAAGCAAGTCTCTCATCCCTACTATTTTAATAGTGATTTTACGAAAACTCTGGATCTCAGTCAAAGACCTGTTGCCTATTATTCTGGTGATCGCATTCTTTCAGATCTTTGTGCTACAGCAATCCCTCCCTGACCTTAAGGGTGTTATCATTGGCAGCGTTCTGGTCGTTTTCGGATTGATGATCTTTGTTCAAGGATTGGAAATGGGGCTTTTCCCCATCGGTGAAACCATGGCCCAGGCTTTGGCACGCAAAGGTAGCCTGCATTGGTTGTTGATATTTGCATTTCTGCTCGGCTTTTCAACGACGATTGCAGAGCCCGCATTGATCGCTGTTTCAGCGGAGGCTGCACATGTTGCAGCAGTGGGAGACCTGATTTCATCAGCAGAAACATCATTGAAGAGCTACGCCTTCGGATTGCGACTGTCGGTGGCGGTTTCGGTAGGAATCGCAATTCTCATCGGTGTACTGCGCATCCTCCGCGGATGGCCGATACACTATTTGATCATCAGTGGATACGTCCTGGTCATATTGATGACACTGGTCGCCCCCAGAGAAATTATCGGTATTGCATACGATGCAGGTGGTGTCACGACTTCAACGGTCACAGTTCCTCTTGTGGCGGCCCTGGGTGTAGGTCTGTCTTCAATCATTAAAGGACGCAGTCCGCTGTTGGACGGGTTTGGGCTCATCGCCTTAGCATCGCTTCTACCGATGATTTTTGTCATGGGCTACGGGATGATTATTTTCAACTGAGAAAAGGAAAAATCAAAGATGGCGTTTCTGTCTGATTCCGTTGCGATTTTGATGGCCACAGCACGCGATATACTGCCGATTCTTGCGTTGATCATATGTTTCCAATTGTTCATTCTACGTCAACCCATCCCGCATCTGCGGCGTCTTGTCATTGGCGGTGTCTATGTTTTTTTTGGGCTGGCAATGTTCCTTATCGGTTTGGAAAAGGCCCTGTTTCCGGTGGGCAAGGTAATGGCGGCTCAGCTTTCCGATCCCACATTCCTTGGCGGGAGCGACTCCGTTCGAACCGCTTGGACCTCTTACGGATGGGTATATTTGTTCGCAGCTTTGATAGGATTTTCAACCACTATCGCTGAGCCTGCTCTTCTGGCCGTGGCGCTTAAGGCCGGTGAAGTTTCCAGCGGTGTTATCAAACCTTGGGGGTTGAGGATCGCCGTAGCAATAGGAGTTGCGGTAGGAATTGCGCTGGGTGCCTTTCGCATTATTACAGGAACTCCGCTGCATGTTTATATCCTTGCCGGATACATTATTGTCGTTTTGCAGACATTTACAACACCAAAAAAGATGATTCCGTTGGCCTATGATTCCGGCGGTGTGACAACATCGACTGTTACAGTGCCACTGGTTGCCGCCCTCGGTCTCGGGTTATCCGAAGCTGTTCCGGGGAGTAACCCAGCATTGGACGGCTTTGGACTGATTGCTTTTGCAAGTTTGTTTCCGATCATCAGCGTCATGGGATACGCGCAGATTACCCAGTGGTTTGCCAGCAGCGGGATCAAAAAAAATTCAAAAGGAGAAATTTGATGAGATTCAAAATTGTTTTCGCTCCGGTAAAAACTTTTAAGACCGACCCGGTTGTCGATGCAGCCAAAGCTGCCGGCGCGACAGGTGCAACCATCATCCCCGCCCGCGGTACCGGCATTCGCGAGGCAAAGTCTTTTTTCGGCCTCACGCTGGAAGACCAAACGGACATCGTTATGTTTCTGCTCGAAGAACATATTGTAAAACCTGTTATGGAGGCCATTAAAACTGCAGGGGAATTCGATAAACCGGGAACGGGCATAGCGTTTGTCTTGCCAGTGGAAGAGGTAATCGGTCTCGAAAGCCAGATGGAAAAGTTTAAAGAAGAGGTTCGCGATAAATATTTATAATCACACAAATTTTAGGATTTTTCTCATCATGAATAAGGGGGAATTATGTCTGCACCAATTATAAGGGTAAAGGATATTATGCACAAGGAGGTTTTGAGCATTGATGGAATGGCTTCAGCCAAAGACGCTGCCACCAAGATGCGTTCTTTTAAAGTGTCCGAATTGCTTGTGTCCAGGCGTACTGATGATGATGCATGGGGTATCGTCACGGAAATGGATCTGGTCAAGGGTGTCATCATTCCCAATCGTAACGCTGAAGACGTTTTTGTTTATGAAATTATGACCAAGCCTGTTATCCCGGTTCCGGCGCAAATGGATATCCGTTATGCAATCCGACTGATGCAGCGCATCGGTGCTCGTCGCGCCCCGGTCGAACATATGGGTGAGTTCATCGGCATGATTACTTTATCCAGCCTGGTTCTGAATATTGATATTCTGGCTGGAGACGGGGAAATAGTTCGTTGAATGTTGAGAGGCGTGAATAAACAAATCTCTTGTATCTTTCCAAATCGGGGTGGGACCGTGATAGCATTGATTAAATGGGTGACTACGAATCACAGGTTTTGCTTTTATTGTGATATACTCCTTTTTCATGCGATTTTTTGATTTTGAAAGATAGTCTCTCTTGGTGGCGACTTTCATTACTCTGTGTTGCTGTAAAAATGAGCATGCCATGAAAATCTCATCTTCACAAACATTGACAAACTTTCATGAACGCGTTTTTTTAATACGCACTTCACGAATAGATTACCGGATGTATGGATAGTACCTTGAAACATTTCAATATGAAGATCGCGTATATTATGCGCCAATCAATCATGATAAAAGATTGAAAGCCCTGAGCCGAATGCTTCCAATACCCCTATAATTTATAACTCATCAGATTCAGATCAGCATATATGGAGACATCGGGATTCGCATGAGATTATCAAATCCAAATTCATACATATTATCAGCTCTTATTTTACTAATGATTTTTGTTAACGCGGCTCTTGCCTGCGGCGCTGACAGTGCAAACGTATCGATTATCGAGAGTAAAAAGACAGATGTCGTGCTTCTGATAGTCTTTGTGCTGCTGGCATTGATCTTTTCGTTCGTCTGTTCCCTGGCGGAAGCGGTTCTCCTGAGCATTACGCCGTCGTATATCGAAAGCCTGAGAAAGAAACAACCAAAGCGTGCGGCGCTTTTAAAACGGCTGCGGCAGGAACGAATAGATCAATCACTTGCGGCGATTTTGACTCTGAACACGATCGCACACACTGTAGGAGCAATCGTAGCCGGAGCAAAGGCAACGGTGGTATTTGGAAGCGTGTGGATCGGTTTATTCTCAGCGTTCATGACATTGATGATCTTGTTTTTTTCAGAGATCATTCCCAAAACGATGGGTGCCGTTTACTGGACCAGGCTTGTGGGTGTAACGGCGCTCTTTGTGCGGGGCCTCATCATATCTCTCTATCCGTTAGTGTGGGTTGCCGAAGGATTGACAAGACTGCTCGCTCGAGGGAAAGTGGAGCACGTTTTCAGCCGCGATGAATTCATCGCCATGGCGGATATCGGAAAGCAGGCCGGTCACATCGACGAACACGAATCCCGGATCATACGGAATCTTTTTCGATTCGGATCGCTTCGAGTCACAGATATTATGACACCGCGAGTCGTAATCTCAGCATTTCCCCTGGATATGACGGTTGCAGAAGCTTTGCTACACAGCCAATCTCTCTCTCAATTCTCGCGCCTGCCGGTTTACGAAACGGATATTGATAAAATCACTGGCTTTGTTCTCAAAGATGATATTCTGATGTGCAAGACCAAGGGGCAAGGCGATATGAAGATTGATGCGCTGAAACGAGACATTCTTTTTGTTCCGGAGTCGATGACGTTGTCAATACTCTCTGAACTACTTCTCGATCATCGTCAACACATCGCCATTGTTGTGGGTGAATACGGAGGGACGTCGGGGCTGGTGACACTCGAAGACGTTTTGGAGACATTGCTGGGCATGGAAATTCAGGACGAGATGGACGATGTCGAAGATATGCGGGTGATGGCACGGCAACAGTGGGAAAAACGCGCCAAGGCACAGGGTATCAAGGTTGGAATCATAGAAAACACTCAAGCCGAAAAAAACACACCTTAAGGCTACAGGGAAAATGAAAAAAAATCACAAAATCAGAGCACTGTTCCTGTGCACGGGCAATTCCTGTCGAAGTCAGATGGCTGAAGGTCTGTGCCGCCACTTTTGGAACACTATTATCGAACCGTATTCTGCAGGAATAGAGAAACATGGGGTGAATCTCCTTGCGGTAAAGGTCATGGGTGAAATCGGCATTGATATTTCAGGCCAGCGAAGCAAGACTGCGGAGGAACTGGGCTCTGAACAATTCGACTACGTGATTACCCTCTGCGGCCATGCAAGTGAGACATGTCCCTTCTTTCCGGCCAAGACGAAGATACTCCATCATGGTTTCGATGATCCTCCACAACTTGCGGCGGGAGCAAAAAGCGAGGATGAAGCTTTATGGCACTACCGTCGCGTGAGGGACGAAATCAAAGACTATGTCTTGACGTTACCCGACATATTCGACACTGAACCACCGGCTGAAGGTGGAGCGTGACAGAACCTGAATAGTGCAATGATACGGAGACGATGAGACTATACTTTGCGTACGGTTCCAACATGTGGAATGTACAAATGAAAAAAAAGGTGCCCACAGAGCAAGAAGAGCGGCATCGCCCTTCTTCCTGGTTACCGATGGATCATCTCTGCCCGCGGATACGCGAACGTCGTCGAATCGTCGGAAGACGACGTCGAGGGCGTGTTTTTTAAATTTCGCATTCAGATGAAGAATCGTTAGACGAGTATGAGGGCGTCGCTTCAGGTTCCTATAGGAAAGAGGGACTTTGCGTGTTGCGCGAAGAAAATGAAACAGCAGCCCTCGTCTATATCGATCCAATAACTGTAGAAGGCACACCGAAGGACGAATATATCCATCGTATTAATGCCGGACTTGAAAAGGATTTTCTTGCAATATGTTGTCGAAGAACACCGGCATGATCGACGGCCTGCACCCCTTTCAACTTTCAACATCATACATTTCAGGTTGGATTGCCCGTTTCAGGTCATTCCAGAAGGCGTTCCTTTTCGGTGAACCCGCTTCTTCCTTTGTGGGAAACTCGAGAAACGGCACAGTGACATTTTCCCGACCCAGTTCCTCCGACAATATCTCAGCCATGATACCCATGAGAACGGGATCGTTGGGATCGGGACCATCAACGGGATTGGGCGATTCCGTCATGTATTTGTTCACTTTGTGCTTCCCCCAATGTATTCCGCACGTAGGGCTGTTTTCAAGACCGATGAAGCAGGTGAGACGGTACCGGTTCCTGATAAACTCTCGTACCATCAGCATGGGGATCTGGAGTAATTCTTTACAGTGCTGCCGGAAGAAGATGTTATCGTACTGCTGACGACCCTGCGGGTTGCGCATCAGCCCCATTGCCGTTGTCTCAGGGCAGGGATACTGAATGACCCCGACCCGTTCTCTCATGAGATAATCCATCAGTTCATGAGAGAGGGGGAAATTTTGTCCCAGAAGGTGGACCCTGCAGTATGGATTCACCAGACACTGAGCGATGAGGATGATCTTCCTGTCCTTTCGTTTGCTCATAGTATTCACCTCCTTTGCAGGCTGTTCACCTGATGGATATAGGCGGCGACATCGAACTTTGACTTGCAGCCACTATAACTCATATAACGAATTTTTCCGAACACGGGCCGCTGAAACCATGCGCGATCATGAACACCTCCGATTGACCACGCGCAACCTACGTATCCGTTGGGATCTCTGCCGTCCAACTCATACCTGTCATTGAGGTAAACGGCTGTATAGAAAGCTTCTCCAGGAGTTTTTGACCACTCCAGAATCTTCTTGGCCCAATACATTCTCATATATCCATGCATTTTTCCCTTTGTGACCATTTCAGTCTGAGCCGCATTCCAGAGCGGATCATGGGTTGCGGCGGATTCGAATTGCTCGAGCGAATAGATATACTCCCGTTCATCACGGGCATGTTCAAACAACGTTGTCCTTGCCCATGTGGGAAATCCCTCAGGGGTATCATAGGCATCATTATAGAAGCAAAAATTGTCCGATAGTTCCCTCCGGATAATGAGTTCCTCGAGAAAGGAAGTCTTTTGCTCCTGGTTTATCGTTGATTTAATTACCTCCAATACAACCCGCTGTGCCGACATGTGACCGAAGTGGAGATAAGGTGAAAGATGGGACTGCCCATCAACAGTCGGATCGTTCCTCGCCGTATCGTAATCTTCCAGTTTTTTCGTCAGAAATGTACGGAGGACTCGGCGAGCGTCTCCTTCGCCGGGCTTGATCCAGTCGATCTCAGAAACAGCTCGGTCCACCGCAAGGGTCTTCGCCAAATGACCCCATGCTGTCTGTTTTCTCTTTTTTTTCCATTGGTGCGGATGCTTTTTCAGCTTTGGAAATTCGGTCAGAAACTCCGTAAGCCGACGATTAATCTTCGGACGAAATGTTCGCGCTGCAAAATCCTGCCTTTCAGATGCAACCCAACAGGGCACGATATTATGGGCATCAACTTCCTGGAACGGAACACCAATCCGTTTTGCCACAGCGTTTTTCCATTCGCGTTTTATCTTTAACGGATCGAAGTCGGTAACAAGGATGCTGATGTTATGCTCCATGATAAAGTGGGGAATGGTTTCTTCCGGCATTCCGACCGCACAAAACAGCGGAATGTTCTTTGAAAGAAGGGACCTCTCCACGTCTTCAAGCCCCTTGAGCATAAAAATATACTGTCGCGCTGTAGCATCAAGAAACGATGGAACAAGGCAGAAAAGAACCGCCAGCGGTTTGCCCCTTTCGATGGCCAGCTCTTGTGCGTAAAGGAGCGCCCAGTTATCGTGTGTCCGCTGGTCCCGACTCATCCAGTACAGCACAGGACCGTCTGTCCTGGCACCATCTTTGAGAAGTCTGACGCGCCCTGGATTGACAACCGCTGTTATTCCCATCACCAGGCTGACCTTTTCCGCCGGATCACCATCTCCAGGCGAACGGTTGCGACGACAGGACAACAATCACTTTCCACCTGTCGTCCGAAGAATAGAATTAATGGACGTCTGACTTTTTAGTTCCTCATACCACAGTCGATACCCTTCGCTCCCCGGATGCAGATAGTCCGTCGCATAATACACCTCCGGGTCGCGTAAGAATGGGTCTTCATCTTTCTCCTTAAATAAATCGACATATTCAACATCGGCGTAGGCCGCCTCCTCGATAAAAAGAGCTCGGACCTTTCGGGTCCGTGATGAATAGATCCATGTGAGTGGCGGAAAGAAAGCCGGCGCGAGGCCCACATTCCCCGTACTGATAAAGATGACGTGCCGTCCCCGTCTTCCCGCTTCTTCCAGAACTCGTTTGATCATATCATGCAAACGATCGATCGGGGTGAACCTGAGGATATCGTTACCACCGACCTGAACGAGGACAATATCGAATTCCCCGTCATCGTCGCGACTCACCTGTCTCAGAATATCCTCGACACGGGCTCCGTTGATGGATCGATTGACCACCGTGATGTGAGGATTGTCCTGATACAATCTGCCCGCTATCGAGTCCTGGGGCCGGGAAGCGCCGGTTCCCACGCCGGTGCTGTCACCGACGACAAGGATTCGGGCCCGCGACGCGGGATTTACTGCTTCGAAGGGAACACTTTGGTCGGCGAAGCGGACCCCCTTGTGAAAACGCCATACCAATAGGGATGTCTGGAAGAGAAAGAATCCAATGAAGGCGACCAGGATGATGAGAAGAAGCTGCTTCACCTGCATGCTCGTTTCTTCAATAATAAATATCGATGACCATTCCCTTTCCCTTGCATGACAATCGATGAATCGGATAAACCGAAGTGTCTTAAAGAGGTTCAGAATGGCTCATGGTATGCAGCTTCAATATTTCATAATTGAATTAAAAAAGCAAAAGAATGATTTCGCAGGTAACATCAGGAGTTTTGTGTCACCTCCAGGAGGAAAGGGGTTGACGTTTTTTTTAATGTTTTCAAAGGCAAATACGGCATAGACATAACATTGACACACATGGCTGCTTAGCTTATAATCCAAGGAAAAACAGGCGGTGCCTATCAAATGCGGAGCTGATTGCGAGGCAGTAATCCATGGATTTCATCATCGCGGCAGAGGAGAAAAGATTCTGGATGGTCATTACGCGTGCACCGTTCCGTCGCTCACCTGGCCTGTTTCTCGATAGTGTCTCCATGGAGTTTCTTCTCTGTGACAACAGTACCGTCCACGCCGTCCATGATAACGTTACTGTATCAGCGGGACCGGCCGATGATGTGGCGCAGACAGGCATCCGCGATTCGATATCGATACAGATTCCATTATCTTCAACCTCAACACAGAAAAAGGCACGCATACTCTGCTCACGTTCGGCATGGAAAACCAGCATCTTATTGCATGACCAGCAGGATTAAACACATTCAATCATTGCTGAGAAACGTTATGAAAAGATCGGCGTATGACTATGATGTGATTGTCATTGGTGCCGGCATTGCCGGGATGGTTTCAGCCGTGACCGCCAATGCGCTGGGCAAGCATGTCGCAGTTATCGAGAAATCAAAGGTGGGCGGCAATTGCACAAACACAACCTGTATTCCCAGCAAGGCACTCATCCGTTTGAGCCACTTAAATCGCGACATGACCCGCTCTGGCCTGTCAGGCCTTCTCTCTGCACCCGCAGGCGGTTTGGCTGGTCATGAGGTCATGCGGCATATTCATGACATTGTGCAAAAGGCCTACGAGAAAGACCTTCCGGAAACATTTGAACGTATTGGTATCAATATGATATCCGGGACCGCGTCATTTGTTGATTCACGCCACATTATGGTAAACGGACGCACGCTCTCAGCAAGAAAGTTCATCATCGCCACCGGCACAGTACCATTTATTCCTCCCATAGACGGCATTGAGCACGTCGACTACCTGACAAACGAGACCCTCTATCATCTCGTTGACTTGCCGGGGTCGATGATCGTTTTGGGTGGCGGTGTGGATGGTCTCGAGTATGCCTCCGCATTCGGACGGCTGAACACAGAGACTACGGTGGTTGAGAGTGCAACGCGCCTTCTGCCAATGGCAGACCAGGAGGTGGTCAATCATTTACATCAGGCGTTGCAGGAGGATGGAATTCGATTTCTTAATGGCGCAAAGGCTGTAAGCGTCCGTCAAAGCCAGGACATGATTATCCTGAGAATCCAACGGGGGAATGGGCACCATGAGGAAATCCATGCGGATCGAATGCTCGTAGCGGTAGGAAGAAGGCCGGATTTGGAGGGACTTGCCCTTGAAAATGCCGATGTCCGTTATAATGCCAGGGGTATTATAACCGACCGAAGGCTACGGACATCTTCCCCTCATATTTATGCCTCCGGGGATGTCGCCGGCCCCTATCAACTGGCCTCCACCGCTGAGACTCAAGGTATCATCGCCGCCACGAATGCCGTGCTGCCTGTAAAAAGAAGCGTTGATTACGACAATACCGTGTTCGTAATCTTTACCGAGCCGCCCCTTGCCTTTATCGGCCTGACGGAAGATGAGGCCCGTGAAAAATACGGGCGGAACCTCAGAGTATACCGCTTTGAATATAAAACCATGCGCCGTGCAATGATAGACGGCAATGAGGTTGGAACGGCCAAATTTTTGTGCGATGGCAGCGGACGTATCATCGGTGCCCACATCCTTGGCGAAGCCGCCGGGGAGGTCATTCACGAAGTTCAGGTCATCAAGGCATTGAATACACCTATGCAACGACTCAAAACCATTACCCATGCCTACCCCACATACGCGCAGGCTCTCGTCGGGCGTTTAAGTCAACTGGTCTACCTCGAAAAGATGAGAAGAAACATTTTTGTGAAGACCGCATTACAGCTACTTCCCGGATATTCAAATCGACTTCATCTTGCGCAGGAGCGCCTGGCAGAGGCAACCACAGCAACATCAGATGTGAAGATGGCACGACA
>JAFGWZ010000020.1 GCA_016936905.1 Deltaproteobacteria bacterium
AAAGGGTATCCGAAGATACCGATTACCCGGGTTGACGATACATTAAAAGAGATCTACGGCGAACAGATTCAATTCAAGGACAGGACGATTCCACCGCAGACGCTGGGAAAGGCGTTAGGTGTCGATGCCGTCCTCTACTGCACCCTCGAAGAATGGAATACGTCGTATATCATGATCTACGCGCCGACGACGGTGGCCGCCTCATTCGAGTTGCGAAGCGCTGAAACGGGTGAAACACTCTGGAGCAAAACCTTCAAGACGGTAAAGCGGGATTATGGTTTTACGGAGAAAGGACTTGAGATGAAGTCCCGCCAGAGCAGTGAAGCCGCAGCTCGGGAAGTTGTTGAAAAAGCGATTGCTGCGATTCCCGACGGTCCCGAGTATCCGGGACGGCCGCCGAAAGAAGAACGCAGTTTCCTCGGATTATGGTGACCGGACTTACAGGAGTAGACGGGTATGAATAAGAAAATGACAGGCATCCTGGCGCTGGTTATTTTTCTTGCCTTTGCCGGTGTGGGGTGGGCAAAGCGCCCCGTGAAGGTGGAGGTGGGCGGAGGTGACGCCCGGGTCTCGCTGCTCGAAGGTTCCGCCGAGCTCAGGCCGGCGGGAGCAACGGAATGGAAGTCGCTGAACGTTGATGCCCTGCTGAAAGGCGGTGACCAGGTCAAAACGGGCGATCAGTCAAGGATTGAACTGATCCTCCCCGATTCTTCGAGGCTTCGCTTTGCCGGTAATACGCGATTCCAGATTACGAATCTCGATGTGGCGAAGGGGATGGAACGGCGAAACGTCAAGATTCATCTCGTGCTGGGCAGAACCTGGGCGAATGTCACCCAGACACTGGGTGTCAAGTCGGGCTTTGAGCTGACGAGCGAGAATGCCGTCGCGGGGGTGCGGGGGACGGTGTACAGGATGAACGTGAATGATGACCAGTCGGCGCTTGTCCGGGTTTACGACGGCGAGGTAGCTGTTTCCGGCGGCGGCGAAGTCCCGTCGGAGAAAGGTCCACCTTCTCCTATCTATACAACACCCCACAAGGTAGAGGGCCCGAAGCCCGTGCCGGGACCTCGAAAGGTTTCCATGGAGGAGTGGGTCTATATTGTCAAGTCGATGCAGCAGATCAGGGTCGGCGCTGATGGTGTCGCTGAACCACCGCGGGCGTTCACCGAAGCGGAAGACCGTGATCCCTGGGTTGACTGGAACAAGGAAAGGGATGCCGTACCGGTCCAGCAGTAACCAGGAGGCCATGAATATCCCCAACGCGCTAACGATTCTCCGGATACTGCTCGTGCCGGTTATTGTCATCTTCCTGATTAAGGGGGCATTTTCCAAGGCATTACTGGTTTTCGCTGTTGCGTGCATTACCGACGGCCTCGACGGATTCCTGGCCCGTGTGCTGAAACAGAAGACGGTGCTCGGTTCTCATCTCGATCCCCTGGCGGACAAGGCCCTGATTGTCACGTCCTACGTGACGCTCTCGGTTTTGCAGGTCATTCCGAGCTGGCTGGCCGTTATTGTCATCAGCAGGGATTTTATTATCCTGCTCGGTATATCAGTCCTCACCATCATGTCGGTTTCCTTTGAAATCAGGCCGGCCTTCGTCAGCAAGGTGACAACGGTGTTCCAGTTTCTCACCATATTCTTGGTGCTCGTGTTTAAGGAGTTGCCCGGCTATGGCAATCCGGATCTCATGAAAGCCATGTACTGGGTGACGGCGCTCTTGACAATCGCCTCGGGCCTGCATTATATTTTCGAGGGTTTCCGGCTGATGAACAACGAGTAGACACAGTGTCGCCGTAACTGTTGTCGTGGTGAAGGGCAATTCTCTCAGGCTTATGTTGGCGCTGTTTTTTCATATGCCATGACGGTGGAGACGGTTAACTATGAGAGTCTGGAGAAAATGGCAGAGGAGAGTAAAAACGGGCGGGTAGTGATAAAAAATCTTGACAGAAACGCTTTTTATTGTTATTCGGTGCCGGTGTTTTACAGAAAAAAGAAAGCATGTAGGCACGTAGCTCAGGGGGAGAGCATCACCTTGACGCGGTGGGGGTCCAGGGTTCAAATCCCTGCGTGCCTACCATTTATATAGTGGCTTGTTAATGGAAGGGCATCACGACAACAACCAACGATGATGCCCTTTCTTTAATCGGGGGCCATAAATGTTTCGCTCGACACGATGGCGTGTGAGGTGGAGTTTACATAACCTCTATAATTATTTTCGCAATGTCATTCCCGTGAAAACGGGAATCTGATGTTTACGAGCAGTTATAGATTCCCAATCAAGTTGGGAATGACCAAAGAGTCGATTATGTAAACGTTTCAGATCATGCGCGAGAAGGGGTTCGTGTCGTTGCGGCCATGAATCGGTTTGGTGATGGATTATGAATGAAATTAAGATCACGCTGCCCGATGGTTCCGTCGCGGTAAAGCAGGCGGGAACAATCGTTCGCGACATTCTTTTGTCCTGGGACCCGGAAAAAGCCAGGACCGCCGTTGTGGCGCGACTTAACGGCGCGCTGGTGGATCTGAGTCATCCCGTGGAGAAAGACGCTACCCTCGATGTCGTCGGCATTACGTCTGAGGAGGGCCTGTCAGCCCTCCGGCACAGCATTTCCCATGTCATGGCCCAGGCGGTGCAGGATCTCTTTGAAGGGGTGAAGGTGACCATCGGCCCGTCGATCGAAGACGGCTTTTATTACGACTTCGAATACGAGAACACTTTCACTCCGGAAGACCTGGAGAAGATCGAAAAGAGGATGGCGGAGATCGTCGCGGCGGATCATCCTTTCGAGCGCCGGGAAGTCTCGAGAGAAGAAGCGATTGAGCTTTTTCAGAAAAGAGGGGAAAACTACAAGGTCGAACTGATTACCGACCTGCCGGGAGAGGTAAAAACGGTCAGCCTCTATACCCAGGGTGATTTCGTCGATCTGTGCCGGGGGCCTCATA
>JAFGWZ010000021.1 GCA_016936905.1 Deltaproteobacteria bacterium
GTTTCCGCGCGTCTTGACAATACTGTTAAACAGGGGGAAACTGCGGGAAAAGGGTGGATGACGATTGAGGGGATTATCTCCCCCGGTAACGGCAAAACCCTCGAGGATTCACTCGTTGAGTATGTGCTGAAACTGCAGGGGTCTTCCATGTTCAGCCAGGCAAAAGTCACGAAGAGTTCGCCGGAGGGGCTGCAAGAGTCAGAGATTCTCCGGTTTTCACTCACTGTCAACTTCGCGTAGGAATCGAGAATGAAGAAAATAACACTGAAATTCATTCCCATAAGCAGCGTCGCCTATCTTGGAGCGGGAGTTGTCATTATCCTGGCGTTTATTTTGATTATTATCTATCCGGCATATAAACAGCTTAATCTGCTTGATGGGGAAATAGCAAAACGGCAGGGGGAGATCGGTTCCCAGAAGATACTTCTTCCCCTCTACCTTGATCTGGTCAAGGAGAGCGAAAAGAAAGTGCCCGACGTGTTGGAGATTCCAGAAAGAAAGATTCTCCCCAAGGATAATATCGACCTGATTCCCTCGATCTTTAAGGGGATCGCCCGGAAATCGGGAATGGAACTGGTAACGGTTACCCCCGATTTTACGACCCTTGCACGAGGGGGAGATGCCGTTCTGATCACTATCGTGGCCCGGGGAGGCTTCTCGCCTCTGCGCTCATTCCTTATCGAGGTGGGAAACATTCCCTATGTAAGGAACATAGAAGCCTTTGAGGTAATGCAGCGGGCGAATGACAAGGAGTTGAAGATGAAACTCTGGCTGCGGGCCGGTTCATCCGAGGTGAGAGGATGATGAACAGGTGGCAATATTTGAGCGGATAGTCTCGCGAAAAGTCGGCATTTTGTCATTCCCGACGTGATCGGGAATCTATAAATACTTTCAGTTATTAGATTCCCTTTTTCAAGGGAATGACACCTGCGAATACCTGCCGTTTTTTTTGCGGCACCGCCAAAGGTAAGCGCTTATGACAAAGAGAGAAAAAATTATCGTTGTAGTGATGACCCTGACAGTCATCTATGGTGTGTATGAGCTCCTTCTGTCGAAGCAGTTCAAGAAAAGTAAGCAGGCGCCGGCACAGGTAACGTCGACTGCGTCCGTCGCGGGGGCATCCCAGATCTCGGTGGCCGACAGAAAACTCGTCGATGAGCTCTCAACGGTGTTGAAGGAAGACGAGACGGCTGTCGCCAACGCTTACGTGGCGGATCGGGTCGATGAACCATGGAAAGACGATCCCTTTTCCACGGCCCGGAATGTCGCCGGAGGCGGGGGCGAATCGTCAGTGACGATGATTGACGAAACGAAGCTGATCTATAACGGGTACGTCGACATGGGCGCCACGAAACTGGCTATCATCAACGGCGCCGACTACCGGGTGGGGGATGAACTGGATATCGGCGGATATCGTGTCAGGAAGATTGCCGAAACCGGTGTCATCCTGGTGAGCGAGCGTATGGGAACAGAGCTCCGCATACCGTTTGTCGAAGAAAAATAACCGTGGGGATACGGGGGATTATGGTGAAGGTATCAATGCGCGGGAAGAAGGCAGGTTGTATCGTTCTAGCCCTGGTCGGGTTCATGATAGCCGTTGGCTGTGCCGGCAGCCAGGAGGAGAAGAAGGACCCGTTCCTGGAGAAGTGGAAGGTCATGGCCCAGGAAAAAAAGGGGAAGTCTCCCATGGCCCAGATTCGCAGAATAGAACTGCCGCCTGAACCGGGGACGAAACCGGAGGAAGAGGGGCGGGAGGAAAAAATACTGCCCACGACAAAGGTATCGTTGAAACTGCGAGACGCCGACGTGAAGACCGTCATCCGGCTGCTCGCGCGGGCGGCGGACCAGAACATCCTGATAAAGGAGGACCTGGAGGGCCGCGTGAGCGTCGATTTCGACCAGGTTCCGTGGGACCAGGCGTTCCAGAGCATCCTTCGCTCCCAGGCCCTGACCTACGTGTGGGACGGCACGATCATACGGGTTGCCGACATGACCGACGTCAAGAACGACCTGGAAATGAGACTCGTTGAGGCGCAGAAGCAGGAGAAGGCGCCCCTCATGTATATGGTCGTTCCCGTCAATTTTGCCGACGCCAAGGCGTTGGCGGACAATGTGACGGGCTTCCTGAAGAAAGACGAGAAGGGACAGGTCTACGGTTCGGTGAAGGTGAGCGAACACGCCAATGCACTGATCATCCAGGCGACGAGAGAGGACCTGAAAAAGATCGTCGAGATGATCGTGGTGATCGACAGGCCGACACCTCAGGTCCTCATCGAGGCGGACATCGTGGAAACGACAAAAGATACGGCACGGAGCCTCGGAATTCAGTGGGGTGGAATGTACGGCAACACAGTTAATTCGAATTCATATTTCATTACCCCCGGGGGATCGAGTTCTAAGGTGGGGACAGGTACTTATCCTTTATCAGGCGGCTACACGGCCACGGGCCAAATGGGAATCAGCGGACAGGGGTACGGTGTTAATTTTCCCGCTACAATGGAGGGTGCCGCCTCGGGATCCCTCGGGCTTCTCTTTGGAACTATCGGCGGAAGCATCCTGGACCTGCAGTTGAACGCCCTGCAGAAAGACGGGAAACTGAACATCCTGTCCAGCCCGTCCATTATGACGCTGGACAACCAGACCGCCTATACTGAAAATGGTGAAAGAGTGCCTTATGTGAGCACCGATGATGAGGGGAACCAGGAAGTCAAGTTCGAGAACGTCGTCCTGCGGCTGGAAATCACACCCCATGTCATTGACGGCGTCAACCTCAAAATGAAGATCAATGTCAAAAAAGATGAGATCAATGCCGCCAGAAACGTCCAGGGGAATCCCGGTATTTTCAAGAAAGAAACGGACACAACGCTCATCGTCCAGGACGGAGAGACCATCGTCATCTCTGGATTGACGAAGCAGAAAAGCGAGAACACGAACAGCGGGATCCCCGGACTGAAGGACATCCCCGTCCTGGGATGGCTCTTCAAGGGCGATTACAAGTCACAGAAGATGGAAGAAGTCCTCATCTTCATAACGCCGCACATCCTGAAAAGCGAGGCGTCACAGTAGGAACGGAGAAGCGCCGGGACACTGTGGGATGAACTGATGGGATGCGCGGCAATCAGTAAGTGGAGAACCGGTGGTGCCGGCAGTATTTTATGGAATATTTCAAGATTCTCAATCTCATAAAAGAACCCTTTTCAAACTCTCCGGAGCCGGAGTTCTTTTATGATTCTCCTCAGCACGTGAACTGCCTCCAGAACCTGGAGATGGCCATACGGCTGCGGCGGGGGTTGAATGTGATCGTCGGAGAGGTGGGAACGGGAAAAACGACCCTCTGCCGCCGGCTGATCAATCAATTCGACGGTGA
>JAFGWZ010000190.1 GCA_016936905.1 Deltaproteobacteria bacterium
GGCAAATTGATCGAGATGGCTTTCAAGGCGGACAATCTCTTCGGTTATGTCACTCTTTTCGGCCATGATGGCCACTTCCTGGGTTAAACGAGAGGCATCCATCTCCAGGTCGTTTGTCAGTTCCCGGACTCGCCGGGACAGCCTTTCATGATATTCTTCAACGACTTTCGGCGCCCGCCCTTTCAAGGTTTCCATATGTTCCGAAATGGTGCCCAGCCGGCCTCTGAAATCTCCGTATAATGCCGAACCCTCCTTTTTCCGCATTTCAATGAGCGCTGCGAGGGCCTGGGCAAGGGCGGTCTTTATCTGTTCCCACGTTTCCTGGAGGTCCACATCCTGCTCAGGGTAATAGAAGGCGTCTCTGAAGTCGGCTATCATCTTGAGGTTTATCTCATCGGTCAGATGAAATTCTTCTTTGAGCTGCTTCAGAAGGCCGTAATAACTTTTCAAAAGAGTAAGGTTGACCTCCAGTTTCTCTCCCGTGTCCCGATTGAGGTCCGATTCGGATCGAATACCGACCTCGATTCTTCCCCGGGAGAGACTCTCGCCGATCATTTTCTTAATCTCCGCTTCCAATGCGGAAAGGATACCTGGAAGGCGTACGATAATCTCAAGGTTGCGATGATTAACCGATTTTATCTCCACCGTAAGTGTCTTTCCGTTCAACGTCGACAGTGCTCTGCCGTATCCCGTCATACTCGTGATCATGTGGTTTGCATCTCCTCTCGTGCTTTCTCCTGTGCGGCCGCTGCGGATGGTTCTGTCATAGCCCGCTGTTTCAACTGAATAAGATAACGCTTTCGTATCGTGTTGAACAGAGCGATTGTTTTCGGGTCGGCATAGTCAGGGTATGTCCATTCAAGGGGCCGGAATGAATTGTTTTGGTAAATGAGTGTCAGGTCCGCGTAGATTCCGTCTTTCAGATAGGGGCGGTGTGTGTATGCCTTGCCCGTTGCAAGGATGAGATGAGCGTGAGATATGTACCCGGGATCGATATTCACCCGGCGGCTGTGGTTTACCGATAAATCCTTTTCTGTCCGATTTGTCATTTTCTTGATTTCCGGCAGGCAGTCCGGGCAGATCAGCCCCTCAAAGGTTACAAATCTTCTCATGAGGGATGAACCCATTTCCTCCTCATAATAACGGGTATAATCAAACGCTCTGACATCGCTGACATAATCAACGGCGCCGAAGAGTGTTGAAAGCTTCTTTACCGACAGAGACAAATTTTCCCTGGTGTTCGCAAAGACGCTGGATATCAGTTTAACCGGGTCCGGGTTCTGCGGTTCGCTCATACGATGTTTATCAGTTCTTCCTGGGTTACCGTTGCCGTTCCAACCTTGCCGACGACGATGCCCGCCGCCCGGTTTGCGATGGCCGCAGCATCCCTGAATGATGCTCCGGCGGCAACACAGAGGGAAAAAACGCCGATCACCGTATCTCCTGCACCGGTTACGTCGAAGACCTCTTTTGCCACCGTTGGAATATCAACGACCTTCCCTGTGTTTTCCATGAGGGTCATTCCCTCTTCGCCCCGTGTTATCAGCATGGCCTTGAAATCATATTTTTTGAGAAGTGCGGTACCCGCCTTGATAATGTCGTCATACCGGCTAAGGACCATTCCCACCGCACGGCCCGCTTCGTGATGGTTGGGGGTAATAACATCGCAACCCCGGTAAAACGAGAAGTCATCCTGCTTCGGATCGACGCACAGCGTAATGTTTCGATCCCCGATAATTTTCCTTATCCCACGGATCAGTTTTTTCGTAATGATCCCTTTATTATAATCGGAAAGAACAATGGCCCCAAGTTCATCTTTGATTGAGTCGATGTAATGCAGCATGGTGGCGATATTATCGGGTGTCGCCGGCTGTCTGTCTTCCCGGTCAAATCGGACCACCTGCTGATGGTGGGCAACCACCCGCGTCTTGACGATGGTGGGCCGGTTGTTCACGACAACGATTCCCTCAGTCTTGATCCCCATTTTTCTGCATTGCCGTATAAACCACCGCCCCATATCATCGGGGCCGATTATACCGGTTATCATCACATTGCCGCCGATGGTGAAGATGTTCTTCATAACGTTGGCACACCCGCCGAAGAGAAGCGTTTCCTTCGTCACTTCAACGACGGGAACAGGAGCTTCAGGCGATATCCGCGAGACCTTTCCCCAGATAAACTGATCCACCATGATATCGCCGACGACGAGAACCGCTGCTTGTGAAAATCGTTTAATCGTTTCCAGCGCTCGTTTTCTGTCTATCGTTTTCTTCATCGTTCGATTGCCTGTTTTCTCTGATGATGGAATGAAGTCCCCGTCCCTCCATGGCAACCATGCCGGCGGACCTGCAAAAACGAGGGAAATAAATAGCGCATGCTAGTATTGTAGGGAATTTTTGTCAATTCTTTTCTGGTAGTACGGGCAATTCTTTCTTGACTAAACTTGAAAAAGGATATAGTTAATCTCACTTTATACTGTGTGTGAGGAATGGATACATGAGTGAAAGCGAGTTGTTGAAGACCCGTCGAGAAAAAATCGAATCCTTAAAAGCAGACGGGGTTGCCCTCTACCCCAACGACGTGGAAGTAACCGCCACCACTGAAGACATTTTCAGCCGTTTCGGAGAGTTGGATAATGAAGCCCTTGAAAAGGTCGAAGAGCGGTTCGCCCTGGCGGGGAGAATCATGGCGGTGAGAAACTTCGGCAAGGCGGCATTCATCAGTATCCAGGACCGAAAAGGAAGAATCCAGGCGTACATAAGAAAAAATATTGTCGGAGACGAGAGTTTTTCGCTGTTTCAGAAGTTTGATGTCGGCGATATTATTTCCGTCGCCGGCCGCATATTTAAGACGAAGACCGAAGAGCTTACCGTCCAGGCGGAAACCGTTCGCCTTCTGTCAAAAGCGATACATCCCCTGCCTGAAAAATGGCACGGATTGACTGACGTTGAGACGCGGTATCGAAACAAGCATCTCGATCTTATCGTCAACCCCTCGGTAAGAGACCTTTTTCAAAAGAGAAGCCGCATTATCCGCTGTATCAGGGATTTTATGTATCACCGTGATTTTCTTGAGGTCGAGACGCCCATGATGCATTCCATCGCGGGAGGTGCCATGGCAAAGCCGTTCAAGACCTACCACAATGCCCTCGGCATGGATCTTTACCTGAGAATAGCCCCTGAACTCTACCTGAAGCGCCTTGTTGTGGGAGGCCTTGAACGGGTTTTTGAGCTTAACCGGAATTTCAGAAACGAAGGGGTGTCGACCCTTCATAATCCTGAATTTACGATGATGGAATTCTACATGGCCTATGCCACCTACGAGGACCTTATGGCGATGACAGAAGATTTGTTGACCTCTGTGGCCAGGGAAATCGTCGGGTCCCTTTCCTTTACCTATCAGGGTATAGAAATCGATCTTACTCCGCCATGGAAGAGGGTAACCGTTCAAGATGCCGTCATCGCAGCCACGGGAGTGGATACAGCCATTCTCAATGACAGGGAGAAGTCGATAGACTATGCGCGCGGTATCGGGCTTGATGTGCCCGGCGATGAATCACCGGGGAAGGTCCTGATGGCCATATTCGAAGCGGTTGTAGAGGAAACACTTGTTCAGCCAACATTCATAACCCGCTATCCCCTTGAAGTTTCACCCCTGTCTCGAAAGGCCGATGATGATGAAAGATTTACCGATCGGTTTGAACTGTACATAGCCGGCAGAGAGATTGCCAATGCCTTTTCCGAGCTGAATGATCCCGTCGACCAGAGGGATCGGTTCCTCATGCAGATGAAGGAACGTGAAGCGGGAGATCTTGAAGCTCATGAAATGGATGAAGATTATATACGGGCGTTGGAATACGCAATGCCCCCGACGGCCGGCGAGGGGATCGGTATCGACCGGCTGGTTATGCTCTTTACGGATTCCCCTTCAATCCGGGACGTCATTCTCTTTCCCCATATGAGAATGAAAACGTGATCCCATGAATCGCCATACACAATAGCGTAATTTCATGAAACGATACGATTGATCCTCAACCTTTTCCTTGACTGGTTACACGAAGTGGCTTGAAAAGAGAGAAAGAACCCATGTCGTATGAATTTTTTATAGCCCTGAGATATCTGAGGGCAAAGCGAAAGCAGGCATTTGTTTCGCTCATAACGTTCATTTCCGTTGCGGGAATATTTCTCGGAGTTGCTGCACTGATCATCGTGCTTGCCGTCATGAACGGGTTTGAAGATGACCTCCGGAACAAAATCCTTGGCGTCAATTCCCACATCGTCCTCATGAAGTATCAGGGGAAGATGGGTGACTACAGGAGCGTGAAAGAAAAGGTAGACCGGATCGACGGCGTTGTGGCCTCTACGCCGTTTGTCTACGGGCAGGCGATGGTGAAGAACGGCGACCGTGTCACCGGTGTGGTCCTGCGAGGTATCGATGCGGAGAGTGCTCTCACGGTGATCAGCCTTGGGAAGATGGTGGCGGGAAGCACGAAAGACCTTTCCCGCACAGGGGGAACAAAGCAGTCGTTGCCGGGAATCGTCATCGGTAAGGAATTATCGAAAAATATGGGGGTGTTTCTCTCCGACACCGTTGATGTCCTGTCACCCATGGGCATTGCCACACCGATGGGCATGGTTCCCCGTATAAAAAAATTCGTCGTCGTAGGGATCTTCGATTCGGGATTTTATGAATACGATTCGGGCCTTGTCTTCCTGTCGCTTCCGGAATGCCAGAACTTTCTCAATATGGGAGAGGATGTTACGGGCATAGAAATCAGGGTACGGAATATCTACAAGGCCAAGGACATCGCAGAGACCATAGAGCAGGAACTGGGATTTCCTTACTGGGCCCGAAACTGGATGCAAATGAATAAGAATCTCTTTTCTGCCCTGCGACTGGAAAAGCGGGTGATGTTTATAATCTTGAGCCTCATCGTCGTCGTTGCCGCCTTTAACATCATAACGGCGCTGATCATGGTGGTCATGGAAAAAACCAGGGATATCGCTATTCTGAAATCGATGGGAGCGACATCGAAAAGCATTATGAAGATTTTTATGTTACAGGGAATTATCATCGGGGCCATCGGGACCGCTCTGGGATGTATGGGCGGCCTTCTCGTGGCGTTTCATATCGAGCCGATTTCACTTTTTGTAGAAAACATTTTCGGGTTTAAGATCCTGCCGGGGGATGTCTATTATCTCAGCGAACTTCCCTCAAAGGTTGATTTCGGAGATGTGCTCGTCATTGCCGCCGTCGCAATGATCATCTGCTTCCTCGCAACAATTTATCCGTCATGGAATGCGTCGAAACTTGACCCCGCAGAGGCGCTAAGGTATGAGTGACCAATGGAACGGCATACAAGGGGGAAAGGCGGAAAAGAATGATCTCGGTTAACGATTTGACAAAAACCTTTGTGAAAGACGGCACTACCATAGGAGTCATCAACGGCTTGAACCTCGAAATTGCCCGGGGAGACTCGCTGGCGATTCTCGGTGTTTCCGGTGCGGGGAAAAGCACCTTCCTGAATATTCTCGGCCTCATCGATCGTCCGACATCGGGATCTGTTCTTTACGACGGCGTCGATGTCTTTTTGTGGAGCGAACAGCAGCAGGCGGAGTTCAGGAACAGGAAGATAGGATTCGTATTTCAGGCCCATCACCTGCTGCCGGAATTTACCTGCATTGAGAATACGATGATGCCCGCATTGATACAGGGCATGTCGATAGCTGACGCCCGCAGGAGGGCAGTGAAAATCTTGACGGATGTCGGGCTCAGTGATAGATTGCCTCACAAACCGGGAGAACTCTCAGGAGGAGAACAGCAGCGGGTATCGGTTGCCCGGGCACTCATAATGGATCCCGAAATCCTCCTGGCGGATGAACCGACGGGAAATCTTGACAGCGAAACAGGTGGGAAGATTCAGGATATCTTGGTAGAACTGAATCGATCGAAGAACATAACGCTGGTAGTTGTTACGCACAACTGTGATCTTGCTGGGCGAATGTCACGGATCATCGGTCTGCGGGACGGGAGAATACACGATCTTTAATATGAAACTTTTCTCTTACATCCGAACCATCATTGTGATTGCTGGTGTCCTTTTCTATATGGGGATGAGCGGGTCACATGCCGAATCACTCAAGCGCATCGCCGTTTTCCCTTTTGAAATCTACAGTCAAGCGGGCGCCGCGGCTCTTGAGGAATCGATAACGAAGCATCTAACGCGCGAAATTCTCAAGACAAGAGATTGCTATGTCATTGATACTGAGTCGTTCTCCTCTCTCATCGAGGGGAAGGACCTCTCTGAGCAACTGATCTGGACAGTGGGTGACGCGGTCGATGCGGACGTCATCATTACGGGTAGCCTCACGCGGCTGGGGAACACACTCAGCGCCGATGTTTCCACCTACGATGTAAAAAAACGGCAGATTGTCTCGGGCATATTCGCGCACGGAACCGGTGTGGAGAGTATCGGCAGGATTTCTGAGACGATCGTAACGAAGATAATGGAGGCCAGTTTCCAGGAGCTGGGAATTGTGGATATCGAAGTAACGGGCAATAATACGATCGAAGACAATGCGATTCTGAATGTCATCAAAAGCAAGAAAGGAAAGCTTGTATCGAGCCGCACCCTGTCCGACGATATCAAGGCCATATACAGCATGGGCTATTTCAGCGATGTTCAGGTCACCGTGACGGAGAACGAACAGGGAAAGACGCTCACCTATAATATTGAGGAAAAACCTGTCATATCAGATATTTCCGTTCAGGGGAACGATGATATCGATAAGGACGACATAAACGATGTCCTTACAATCAAGACCAGGCAGGTCCTGAACCTGGATAAGGTAAGCTCCGACATGGAGAAGATAAAAGCCCTTTACCATGACAAAGGATATCTGAATGCCGCCGTTGAGTATTCCGTTGAGAAAGCGGGACAGAGGGGGGTACGGATAGTCTTCACGATCTCTGAAGGGAAAAAACTTCTGATTGAAAAAATCGATTTTCAAGGAAACAAGGCGTTCACCGATGACGACCTCAAAGACATCATGGAAATTTCCGAAGCGGGTTTCTTCAATTTCTTCAGTGACTCGGGGCTCCTCAAGCAGGAGAAATTACGAGAAGATATCAGCAAGCTGAACGTTTTCTACCTCAATCACGGGTACATCAATGCCCATGTCGGAGAAGCTGAGATAAAGAATGATGAAGAAGGGATCTATATCACCATACCCATCACCGAGGGGAGGCAATTCAAGATCGGGACGGTAGAAATCGCCGGTGACATGCTGTCTGTTTCCCGAAGCGAGCTTACGGAGAAGCTGAAGATAAACAAGAAAGATTATTTCGACAGGGAAGCCATCATGAAGGACATCGACTTCCTGACGGAAACATGCAAGAATGACGGCTATGCCTATGCCAACGTCGCACCGAAGACGACCGCTAATGAAAAGGAAGGAACGGTCGATGTCGTTTATAATGTTGAAAAGGGCAATAAGATATACTTCAACAGGATTACCATCGCCGGCAATACCAAGACCCGTGACAAGGTTATCAGGCGGGAGCTTCTCATCGGTGAAGGCGATCTGTACAGCGGGGAGAAGCTGCGGAAGAGTTACATGGAATTGATGAATCTCCGCTATTTCGAGGAGGTTAACTTTGAAACGGAAAAGGGATCGGAAGAAAATTACACCGATGTGACCATTCGCGTGAAAGAAAAACCGACGGGGCTTTTCAGTATAGGTGCCGGATACAGCGCCGTGGACAACGCCATTGTCATGGCCCAGGTATCGCAACAGAACCTCTTCGGCAGGGGGCAGACCCTGAGCCTCAATGCCTTTTTCGGTTCCAAAACGACGAATTACGAACTGTCCTTCGTGGAGCCGTGGCTCTTCGACCGGCCCCTCTGGAGCAAATACGACGCGTGGAACATGGTGAGGGAATACGATTCGTATGATCTTGACACGAAGGGATTGAGAGTAACCTTCGGTCATGCGCTCTTTGGACGTGTAAAAGGGTATATCGGCTACGAGTATACTATGGACGATATCAGCAATGTTGACACCACCGCTTCGAGGTATATCAAGGAACAGGAGGGGGAGACAACGACCAGCGGCGTCACCGTGACGATCACTCGGGATACGACGAACGACTGGATGTTCCCGTCGGAGGGTTCGGTCAACAGCGTGTCCGTCCGCCACGCCGGTACCATATTCCAGGGGGACAACAGTTTTACGAAATACATGGGCACTTCTAACTGGTATTTCCCCCTTCCCCTTGATAACGTGTTTGCCCTGAGGGGACGGATCGGATACCTGCAGGCCAACGAGGGCAAGAAGCTGCCCATCTACGAGCGGTTCGTTCTCGGAGGAATACGGTCTCTGAGAGGACTTAAGAATGTGGGACCCATCGATCCTGCAACGGGAGATGTCATCGGCGGGACGACGGTGCTCAATTTCAGCGCGGAGGTTGTCTTTCCTCTCATCAAGGATGCCGGAATGAAGGGCGTCTTCTTTTATGACACGGGAAACGCCTGGGACAGCGGGTATCATCTTGACGACTTGAGACAGACGGCGGGAGTCGGTGTCCGGTGGTATTCTCCCATCGGCCCGCTGCGGCTTGAATGGGGCTATGTCCTCGACAGGAAAGAGGACGAGTCCCCATACAGGTGGGAATTTACCATTGGTATGATGATGTAGACAAAGCAGGCTCGAGGCGCAGGGCCGAGGGCTAAAGGGCCGGTTACAAACGTAACAAACAATATAGGCTCAAGAGTAATTAATCGGTAAAAAAAATATAGCATAAGGGGGACTAAAATGAAGCGAACAGTGGCCATTTTCTTTGTTGTTATGCTTTTGCTGGCGGGGACCAATGCCTTTGCCGAGGAGAAGATAGCCTTTATCAATATGAAGGATATTCTTCTCCTGTCGGATCAGGGCAAGGAGGCGAGCGCTGAATTTCAGGGGGTCTTCCTGAAAAAGAGGGAGAACATACAGAACCGGGAAGCGGAACTCAAGAAAATGAAAGAAGAGCTGGAGAAACAGCGTCTCGTTCTGACCGAGACGGCCATGAGAGAGAAAGAACTGGAATATGAAAAAGAGTTCCGGGATTACAAACGGCTGGTGGAAGACTCGAATGCGGAGATTCAGAGGATGGACCAGGAACTTTCAAGGAAGATGATTCCCGAGATTCTCAAGGTTGTCGATGAAGTCGGCAAACGAGACGGATATACCATGATCCTCGATATCGGCATGGCGGGGATTGCTTATCATTCACCGGCCCGGGATATTTCGAAACAGGTGATACAAGAGTTTAACAAGGCATATAAATCCAAGAAAAAATAGAGGACCCGGCGGGCCGTCCACTCAGTTCGGGCGGCCCATGGTTGGGAGCACCCCGAATCAATGACGACACGATGAAGAATGAGAGCGGCCGTATGAAGATGAAGTTGAGGGATATTGCAGAGTTACTCAACGGTACGATAATCGGTGATGACACGGTGATGATCGGCGCCGTCAGGGGCATCGATGAAGCCGGACAGGGCGATATCACCTTCATTGCGAATCCGAAATATAAGAATAAACTGGAAATCACCGGGGCGTCGGCCGTGCTGGTATCGCCTGCCGTGAGGGAATCGGTGAAGAACCTGGTCGTCGTTCCCGATCCCTACAAGGCATTCGCCTGCCTGCTGGGGCTTTTTTACCCCGAGGAGCAGGAGGTTCCCGGTGTCAGTGAAAAGGCCTTCATCGGCGAAACCGCTGAAATCGGCGCCGATGCAGCTATCTATCCCGGGGTGTACGTCGGCCGGGGCGCCCGCATCGGGAAGGAAGTGACTCTCTATCCCGGGGTATATATCGGCAATGACGTGGAAATCGGCGATGAATCGACCTTGTATCCGAATGTAACTGTCTACCGGAAATGCACAATCGGCAGGCGGGTCGTTCTCCATGCCGGTGTTGTTGTCGGCGGTGACGGCTTCGGATTTACCGATCCCGGCAGAGAGAATGGAAAAGTGCCCCAGACAGGCATCGTTCAGATCGATGATGACGTGGAAGTGGGGGCCAACACAACCATCGATCGGGGCACGCTGGGAAAGACCTGGATCAAGCGGGGGGCGAAAATCGATAATCTTGTCCAGATTGCCCACAACGTGGTTATCGGAGAATATTCGATCGTTGTTGCCCAAGTGGGGATATCGGGAAGCACGAAGGTGGGAAACAGCGTTATTATCGGTGGGCAGGCGGGGATCGTCGGACATATCGAAATCGGTGACGGCGTCATGATTGCCGCCCGGTCGGGCATTCATGAAGACGTTTCTTCCGGTCAGATCGTCAGCGGTGCTCCCCATATGCCGCATCAGAAGTGGCTCAGAGTCCAGGGATGTGTTGCTCAGTTGCCGGAGATGAGACGAAGACTGAAGTCGCTTGAAGAAAAGATAGAAGCCCTTGAGAAACAGGGTGAAATATGAAGGTGCGGAAAGAAGGGTTTACACTATGAACATTCATTCGACGGCGGTCATATCATCGGGGGCGGAGCTCCAGGAAGGTGTCGAAGTCGGTCCTTACAGTGTTATCGGTCCGGATGTCACAATCGGAGCGAACACTGTTATCGGGCCCCATGTCGTACTGGAAGGTCGAACCGAAATAGGCAGTAATTGCCATATATTCCAGTTTACCTCAATCGGAGCGATTCCACAGGATCTGAAGTTCGGGGGAGAACGCTGTAAGGTAATTATAGGAAATAACAACATAATACGGGAATTCGTCACCATCCACAGTTCTACATCTGCCGATATCGCCATGACAGCCATCGGAGACAATAACCTGATCATGGCATACTGTCATGTGGCGCACAACTGTAAGCTGGGGAACAATATCGTCATGGCCAACGCTGCGAACCTGGCGGGGCACATCCATGTTGAAGACTTCGCGATTATCGGGGGGCTTTCGGGCATCCACCAGTTTTCCCGTGTCGGCTGCCACGCATTTATCGGCGGGGCCTCAGCGGTGGTTCAGGATGTACCGCCATACCTGACAGTTTCGGGAAACCGGGCCAAGCCTTACGGCCTGAATCTTGTAGGGCTGAAACGACGGGGGTTTACCGATGAGACGATCAGGGCCTTAAAAAAGGCGTACAAGATTGTCTACCGCTCTTCACTCCTCGTTTCCACAGCAATCGAAAGGATCAGAGAAGAGGTAGAAGACCTCCCCGAAGTGAGACATTTTGTAGAATTTATCGAAAACGCGAAGCGGGGTATCTGCCGATAATCCGCGGGCCAGTGACCTATGAGAAACAGTAATGAACCAATAAAGGTAGGTGTAGTCGGCATCGGCCACCTCGGAACATATCATCTTCAGAAATATGAGAAGATGTCTGAATGCACCATCGTCGGTGTCTCGGACACCGTGAAAGAACGGGCCGAGCGGGTGGCGGATACTTACGGTTGCGTTGCCTTTGATGACCATCGCCGTCTTATCGAAATGGTTGACGCGGTGAGCATCGCCGTTCCGACGGTGAACCACTACAATGTGGCGAAAGATTTCCTTGCCGCAGGGGTCGACGTCCTGCTTGAGAAGCCGATTGCGGTGACGCTGGAAGAGGCTGACGGGCTCATATCATGCGCCGAAGAGACGGGTACGATTTTTCAGATCGGTTTCATCGAGCGGTTTAACCCTGCGATCGCTGCCCTTAAGAAGGTCATGGATGAGCCGCTTTTTATAGAGGCACATCGTCTCCACCCGTTCTTCACCCGGGGGACCGACGTGGATGTCATCCTCGATCTGATGATCCATGATCTTGATATCATTCTCAGTTTTGTCAATTATCCCCTGAAAAACGTAGAAGCCGTCGGTGTCTCCGTCCTGTCGGAATCGGTCGATATCAGCAACGCCAGGATTACCTTCAGCAACGGCTGTGTCGCCAATGTTACCGCCAGCAGGGTGACAGGAAAGGTCATGCAGAAAATCCGCTTTTTTGGCTTTGAAGGGTATCATTCCGTTGACTGCGGGAAGCGGGAACTCATGTCGCTGAGCAGGAAAGATAATGACGGGAAGGTGGGGATATTCCAGAACAACGTCGAGGTGGAAAGCTATGATCCCCTCGAGCGGGAAGTGCGCTGCTTTATTAAATCGGTCATGACGAGGACCCCGCCCGTGGTTTCGGGGAGGGAGGGACGCAAATCCCTCGAACTGGCCCTTCAGATCATCGAAAAAATGAATCAGGGACGGGGGCTGACGGCATGATCCCCATGGTGGATTTGAAACGGCAGTATCGACAGCTCAAAGATGAAATCGATCGGGCCGTACAGGAAGTGCTCGACAGCGCCCAGTTTATACTTGGGCCGAATGTCGCCGGGCTCGAGGAAGAGGTGGCGGCATATAACGGTATCCCTTATGCAGTCGGTGTAGCCAACGGCACGGACGCGCTGCTCATGGCGTTGCGGGCCTGCGGTATCGGCGACGGCGATGAAGTCATCACCACCCCCTTCACGTTTATCGCCACGGCGGAAGTTGTTGCCGAGTTGAATGCAGTTCCCGTATTTGTCGATATCGTCCCGGAGACATTCAACATAGATCCCAAAAAAATCGAGGAAAAGATTAACGATAGAACAAAGGCGATCATCCCGGTCCATCTCTTCGGCCATCCCGCCGACATGGACGGGATCATGGAAATAGCCCGGAACTACAATCTTCTGGTCATCGAAGATTGTGCCCAGGCGTTTGGTGCCGAATACAGGGGCAGGAAAGTCGGGACCTTCGGGAACTGCGGCTGTTTCAGCTTTTTCCCCAGTAAAAATCTCGCCTGTTACGGTGATGGCGGAATGATCATTTCGGGGGATGAACGGATCGCCGCAGCCGTGCGGATGCTTCGAAACCATGGGAGCAAACAGCGGTACTACCACGATGTGCTCGGTTACAACAGCAGGCTCGATGAACTGCAGGCGGCGATTGTTCGTGTCAAGTTGAAACGGATTGATGAATTCAATGAACTGCGGCGGCTCAATGCAGACAGATACTGCAGTGGAATCACGAGAGACGATGTCATCCTTCCCGGGGAGGAGGAGGGGGCGAAGCATGTGTATCATCAGTTTACCCTTCGATCCTCAAAGAGAGACGATATAGCGAAACGGTTGAGCGAAGAGGACATTGCATCGGCAGTCTATTATCCCGTTCCGCTCCATCGGCAGAGAGCGTTCGCCCGGCTGGACGTGCCATCGGGAGGTCTTGCGATCAGTGAGATT
Organism: Deltaproteobacteria bacterium; assembly: GCA_016936905.1. Lineage (GTDB taxonomy): Bacteria > Desulfobacterota > Syntrophia > Syntrophales > UBA6807 > DSDU01. The sequence continues at coordinate 13,238 of JAFGWZ010000190.1, forward strand.
TTTGCCGGAGAAGTTCTTTCGTTGCCAATGTTTCCGGAGTTGACGGAAGATGAAATCCATACAATCTGTCATGTGATCAATCATGCAGTATGATCAGGATAGGCGGCAGGCGACGAATAAGAAGATCATGATCGTTGCGGGAGAAGCATCGGGAGATCTTCACGGTTCTCATGTGGTAAGGTTCATGAAACGCCTCGATCCGACCCTCCGTTTTTATGGTGTGGGCGGAGAAAAACTCCGTGAGGCCGGCGTCGATGTCATTGCCGAATCTTCCCATATGGCAGTCGTCGGCCTGACAGAGGTCCTCTCAAAGATCGGGTTTATCCTGTCGGTACGCCGGAAACTGAAGCAATCATTCGACGAAGAACGCCCCGAACTGGTAATCCTCATCGACTATCCGGACTTCAACCTCCCCCTGGCAAAAGCTGCTCATCAAAGAGGCATCAAGGTATTTTACTATATAAGCCCCCAGGTCTGGGCATGGAGAAAGCGTCGGATTTATCAGATAGCACGATGGGTCGACCGGATGGCCGTTATTCTGCCCTTTGAACCGATGGTCTATGAAAAAGTAGACCTGGATGTGAGATTTGTTGGGCACCCGCTGCTGGATGTGATGGAACGTAACTATACCGATCGTGATGCTCGGCGTATCTTCGGTCTCCGTGAGGAGATTCCAACGGTGGCGCTCCTGCCGGGAAGCAGGGAGAGTGAGGTGACAAAACTGCTGCCGGAAATGCTCATGGCGGCGGAGCTGCTCAAGATGAAACTGCCGTCGGTACAGTTTGTCATGCCCCGGGCCGCTGGTCTGCGGCGCGACCTGATCGCATCCATGATAGATGCGTCTCCCGTGACGATATCGGTCGTTGACAATAATGTGTATGATGTCATCGGTGTCTCTGACTGTGCCATCGTGGCTTCGGGAACGGCGACGATGGAAACGGCCCTTCTTGAAACGCCCATGATAATTATTTACAAGGTGTCCCCCTTTTCATATTACATGGGCCGTCGTATCATACGGGTTGATCATATCGGCATGGTCAACATCATCGCGGGGAAGCGTATCGTGCCCGAATTCATACAGGGCGACGCACATGCCGATAATATGGCAGATGAAGTGTACGACCTGCTGACAAACGATGGCCGAAGGGAACGAATGAAACAGGATTTGAAAGAGATCCGAACAAAACTCGGTTCGCCGGGCGCCGCAGAAAAGACCGCCCGGTTTGCCTATGAGCTTATAAGCTGACGGTAGAGTGATAAAGACGAGGCGACAGGATCGTCACCATAATTCATTTTTACTGGGTCTATGGGTCTTTTTGATAAATCTACAGCTTGCTGCAGGCACTACCAAAACTCGACCTTGGCCCTGCGCCTTGAGCCTTTTGCCCTTAGCCTTTTTTACAAAGACCGTTCAAATGAATTATTATGACGGCAACAGAACGTCACAGGATGGTCGTCCTTTGCCGGAAGAAAGACAGAACAATGGATATATTTAAACGCCTTCTCGTATTAGCGAAACCTCATATTCCCAAGTTTATCATCGCGGCGCTGTGCATGCTCTTTGTGGGAGCAACGACGGCAATCCTGGCCGCGCTGGTCAAGCCGGTTCTTGATGACATCTTCATCAAGAAGGACGCCACCATGCTGAAGCTGATCCCCATAGCGGTGCTCGTCATCTATTTTGTCAAGATGGTATGCAGTTACGGTCAGACCGTGATTATGAACTTTATCGGGCAGCGGGTCATCACCGACCTGAGGAATGATCTGTATAACCATATTCAACGGCAGTCTCTTGCATTTTTTACGAACAATCCGACGGGAATCCTCATGTCGCGCATCACCAACGACGTCAACCTGATCCAGGGGGCGGTGTCAGAGGCGGTGACGAGCCTTTGCAAGGATTCGTTCAGCATTATCGGACTCGTCGCCCTGATCTTCTACCGGGACTGGCAGCTAGCCATTATCGCGGCGCTGGTGTTTCCCCTGACCATCTATCCCATTGCCAAGTTCGGAAGTATGATGCGAAACGTGGCGACCCGCACCCAGGTGACCATGGGGTCATTGACCAGCCTCCTCCAGGAAACCATATCGGGAACGAGAATCGTCAAGGCCTTCGGAATGGAGGCCTATGAGGGAAAACGATTTGCCAATGAAAATGAAGATCTCTTCAAGCTTTTCATGAAGTCGGTATCAATCCGGGCCATTTCAAGCCCGTTCATGGAATTTCTCGGCGGCGTCGCCATCGCAGTGATCGTTTTATACGGCGGGTACCAGGTCTTGAACGGGAGTTCCACGCCGGGGAATTTTTTCTCCTTTCTCACGGCGCTCATCATGCTCTACGAGCCGGTAAAGCGGCTGACCAACGTAAACAATACGATCCAGCAGGGAATCTCGGCGGCGGTCAGGGTGTTCAGCATCCTCGATCTTCCGCCGGATATAACAAACAGCGAAGATGCCGTACCGCTTCCACGAATATCAGATAAGATCGAGATTAAAAACGTCACCTTCAGCTACGATGAAGAGCCGGTGTTGAAGAATATCAATCTGACGGTACGTCGGGGGGAAGTTGTCGCCTTTGTGGGGATGAGCGGCGGCGGGAAAACAACCCTGGTCAACCTGATCCCCCGCTTTTACGATGTGGTGGAGGGAAGTATCCTCATCGATGGCAAGGATATTCGAACGGTAACCATCGAATCACTCCGGGACCAGATAGCCATTGTAACCCAGCAGACGATTCTTTTTAATGACACCATCAGGAACAATATCGCCTACGGAGATATTACCAGGAATGAAGAAGCAATCATCGAAGCCGCCAGGGCAGCCAATGCCTATGAGTTCATCATGAATCTCCCCAACGGATTCGATTCCGTTATCGGCGAGCAGGGGACGCGGCTCTCCGGCGGCGAACGGCAGCGCATTTCCATTGCCCGGGCCCTTCTGAAGGACGCGCCGATCCTCATACTCGACGAGGCAACGTCGTCCCTGGACACGGAATCGGAACTGGAGGTCCAGGGGGCGCTGGAAAACCTCATGAAGGGGAGAACGACATTCGTTATCGCCCACCGGCTCTCGACGATAAGCCGGGCAGACCGCATTATCGCCATTGTCAACGGCGAAATCGTCGAAGAAGGAACCCATGAATCCTTGCTGGCCCGGCAGGGTGAGTACTTCAAACTCTATAACATGCAGTTCAGAGACAATGGCAATCAGGTCTCCAATGCGGATGACGCCCCGGCAGAGGAGACGCAAGAGCCATGACTGGAGAGAGAAGAAAGCTGAAATGCATGGGATATCAATCGGCATGATGATGGGACGTTTGCGGGAAAAGGCGGTATCGGTGCTGCGGAGCGAAGGCAATGAACCGCGTCTGTTTCCCCTCGCCGTCTTTTCGATTATCTACAGGGGCATCGTCGGCGTGAGAAACCTCCTGTACGATTCAGGTGTCATCCCCGCTGCTCGGCTCGGTTGCAAGGTGATCAGCGTGGGAAACATCACCGTGGGCGGAACGGGGAAAA
>JAFGWZ010000191.1 GCA_016936905.1 Deltaproteobacteria bacterium
CGGTATTCCCATACGAACATCAGCCAGGTTCCCGACTTCGTCAAGCTTGCAGAGGCTTACGGGGCAGTCGGTCTGCGTGCGACGACTCCGGAAGAAATGGAGGAGGTCCTTGCAAAAGGGCTCAACACTCCCGGCCCGGTCATCATGGACATTGCCGTTGAACCGGAAGAAGGTGTCTATCCCATGGTAAAACCGGGATCACCGATAAGCGAAATGGACCTGGGACGTTAAAACACAATGGTGACGTGAAAGGAAGGACTATACAATCATGGAAGTAAAGAAACACACAATAAAGCTCGTCGTAAACAACAGACCGGACGTTCTCGCCAGAATCGCCGGCATCTTCAGCGGAAGAGGATTTAATATTGAAAGCATCAGCGCAAACATCACCCTGGATCCTAACGTCACAAAAATCAGGATCGTTACCATGGGGGATTCGAGTACCGTCTCCAAGATCCAGAACCAGCTGAAAAAACTGGTCGACGTCCAGAGTGTATCCCACATCCGCGAATCAAAGCACGGGCGAAGGGAAATGATCATGATGCAGGTGAACCTCACCGACGAAAACAGACGGGACGTCATGAAGGCCATCGACGAGTTTCAGTGCAAGATCGTGACAAAAAAGGTGGATCACTGCATCATCGAGGCGACGGGAAACGAAGATGATATCGAGCAATTGATAAAACGGTTCGAACCGATGGGAATTGAGGATTTCAGCAGGTCGGGTGTCGTTGCGCTGTGAACGCCGCCGGGGAAATGAGGAAGATGAGTACCGACGCCCACTAGTGCCGGTACGTCAAGAGGCACGGCCCGGGCAGCACGGCACTCACATATGCCGTCGGCAACCGCGGACGGAAAATTGATTACGGGCATATTTTAAAAAAAGATCTATAAAAAAGGAGTAGCGCTATGGCAGAAATAACTATCGGCGGAGTTCTCGAAGAGGTTATTACGGCGGAAGAATTTTCTCTCGAAAAGGCCCGTGAGGTTCTCAAGGTTGAAACGGTCGCCATGCTCGGCTATGGTGTTCAGGGTCAGGGACAGGCACTGAACATGCGGGACAATGGCATTAATGTCATCATCGGGCAACGTCAGGGCGGGCCGTCATGGGATAAAGTCATCAACGACGGGTTTGTTCCCGGGAAAACCCTCTTTCCCGTCGAAGAGGCCGCCGATCGGGGAACAGTCATCGCTTACCTCCTGTCGGACGCAGGCCAGAAAGAAATGTGGCCGAAAGTCAAGCCCCATCTGAAAGAGGGGGATGCCCTCTATTTCTCACATGGGTTTTCCATCGTCTACAAGGAACAGACAGGTGTGATCCCGCCGGACAACATGGATGTCATCCTCATCGCACCGAAGGGAGCGGGCCGGACTGTCCGGGCCAACTTCCTTGCGGGAAGCGGGATCAACTCAAGCATGGCAGTCTTCCAGGATTATACGGGGCGTGCCCGTGAACGGGCTACCGCCCTGGGCATCGCCGTCGGGTCGGGATACCTCTTCCCAACGACATTTGCCAACGAAGTCCACAGCGACCTGACGGGGGAACGGGGAGTCCTCATGGGAGCCTTGGCGGGAATCATGGAAGCCCAGTATAATACCCTGCGAAAGAACGGTCACAGTCCCAGTGAAGCATTCAATGAAACGGTGGAAGAACTCACCCAGAGCCTCATCGGCCTTGTCGGGGCAAACGGCATGGACTGGATGTACGCCAACTGCAGCACCACCGCGCAGCGGGGCGCCCTCGACTGGAAAGGCAGATTCAGGGACGCGGTGATCCCCGTCTTCGAAGAGCTGTACGAGCGGGTCGTGTCCGGCAAGGAAACGCAGATCGTCCTCGATGCCAACAGCGCCCCGGACTATCGGGAAAAGCTCGAGAAAGAGCTGACCGAGATGAGAAATATGGAGATGTGGCAGGCCGGCGCGGTCCTGCGGCAACTCAGGCCGGAACGGCGGAAGAAGGCCTGAACAGTAGAGAGGCACAGGGCTAAGGGCTAAGGGCAAAAGGTTAAGGACGGCCAACTCCGTTTTCTCCTTTGGCCTTTGGCCCTTCGCCTTGAGCCTTTTATTCTTAGCCTTCCTTATGATGCACGGTTACCGTTAAAAAAGGAGGAAACATGCGAAGCGACGTGATGAAGAAGGGGCTTGAGCGGGCGCCCCACCGATCCCTTTTCAAGGCCATGGGATACACTGATGATGAACTCAACCGCCCCATGATCGGCGTGGTCAACTCGGCCAACGAAATTATTCCCGGCCATGTCCATCTGAACACCATAACGGAAGACGCGAAGGCGGGCATCCGGCACGCCGGCGGCACACCCGTTACCTTTCCGACCATCGGCGTGTGCGACGGTATCGCCATGGGCCATGCGGGAATGAAGTACTCTCTGGCCAGCAGGGAACTCATCGCCGATTCCATCGAAATAATGGCGACGGCCCACCCCTTCGACGGCCTCGTAATGATAACCAACTGCGATAAAATCGTGCCGGGGATGCTCATGGCGTCGCTTCGCCTGAATATTCCCACCGTTGTCGTCAGCGGCGGTCCCATGCTGGCCGGCCAGTATAACGGCAGGCCCGTCGACCTGATCAGTGTTTTTGAAGGTGTGGGACAGGTCAAATCAAAGAAGATGAAAACGGCGGTGCTGCGGGAGCTTGAAGACTGCGCCTGCCCGGGATGCGGGTCATGCTCCGGAATGTTCACGGCGAATTCGATGAACTGTGTCACCGAAGCCCTCGGCCTCGGCCTCCCGGGAAACGGAACGATTCCTGCGATCTCAGCAGCACGGCGTCGTCTTGCCAAAAAAGCAGGCATGCAGGCGGTGCAGCTTGTCAAAAAAGGAATCAAACCGCGGGACATCGCGACACTCGACGCCTTCAAAAACGCCATCGCCGTCGATATGGCACTGGGGTGTTCCACCAATACGGTGCTCCACATCCCCGCCATCGCCAACGAAGCGGGCATTACGCTCAATCTCGATATCTTCAACGAGATCAGTAAAAAGACTCCCAATATCTGCCACCTCAGCCCCGCAGGACCTCATCACCTGGAGGACCTCGATCAGGCCGGAGGAATACAGAGCGTTATGAAGGAAATCAGCACCATCGGCGCCATCAATCTCGATGCAATGACGGTGACGGGGAAAACGGTGGGCAAAAACATCAAGCCCTTCTCGGTAAAGAACCGGACCGTCATACGATCGGTGAAAGATCCTTACAGTGCCGAAGGTGGCATTGCCATACTGAGAGGAAATCTTGCCCCCGATGGAGCCGTTGTAAAGCAGTCGGCCGTCAGCCCCGATATGATGGTAAATGTAGGACGGGCACGGGTATACGACTCGGAGGAAGATGCCATTGCCGCCATTCTGGGAGGAGCGATCGTGCCGGGCGATGTTGTTGTCATCCGATACGAAGGGCCGAAAGGAGGGCCGGGAATGAGAGAAATGCTTTCCCCCACATCGGCGATCGTGGGAATGGGGCTTGACACGTCGGTAAGCCTCCTGACCGACGGAAGATTCAGCGGCGGAACGCGGGGAGCGGCCATCGGGCATATTTCTCCCGAGGCGGCGGAAGGGGGCCCCATCGCCCTGATACAGGAAGGAGACAGCATCTCCATTGACATCCCGAAGAAGAAAATCGAACTGAAGGTTGACAGAAAAGAGCTTACCCGGCGGAAAAAGGCATTGAAACCGAAAGAACCGGCAATCACAACCGGTTACCTCGGAAGATACGCCCGGCTCGTCACTTCGGCAAGCACCGGAGCGATTTTCAAGGATCGGTGAGATTCTCCCGTCCATCACCGCGGCAGGTAAATTGATCGGGATGCGCCGGCGGTTGCCGCCGGCGCATCCCGGGTACCGCACACGGCAGTTAGCCGCCGAACTGCCCTCTCAGCGCGATCTTGTTGATTTTGCCCACGCTTGTTTTGGGAATGGCATCGACGAATTCGAATCGATCGGGTACACCGTATTTCGCGATCTTTCCTTCGTCGACAAACTTCAGCATGAATGACCGCAGGTCATCGTTGCTGACCTTGTCTTTGAATTCCGGTTTCAACACGACGGCGATCACCGGCCGTTCACCCCACTTCGCATCGGGTACGCCGATAGCGGCCGCCTCCGAGATTGACTCGTGCTGGCTGATCAGGTTCTCGAGTTCGAGCGACGAAATCCACTCGCCTCCTGTCTTGATGACATCCTTTAGCCTGTCGGTAATCTTGAAATAGCCTTCCGTGTCCACGTATGCCACATCGCCGGTATGAAGCCAGCCGTCCCGCCAGAGTTCCTTTGCACGATCTTCATCTTTGAAGTAGCTTGCCGTC
>JAFGWZ010000192.1 GCA_016936905.1 Deltaproteobacteria bacterium
AGGTCTCGATCATCGATGAGAATGTTGAACCTTTGAACCTTTCCAATCCGCCCGATCTGGCGGCGATCTCCATCATGACCCCCCTGGCGTCCCGGGGCTACGAAATTGCCGATCGGTTGAGAAAGCGGGGCGTTCCCGTCGTTATCGGCGGCATCCACGCGACGACCATGAAGGAGGAAGCGAAGGGTCACGCCGATTCCATCGTTGCCGGTGAGGCTGAAGCAACATGGCCCCGTGTTCTTTCTGACTTTTCCGAAGGAAGGCTTAAGCCTTTTTATGAGCCGTCCGGATTTCACCCGCTGATCGATCTCCCCGTTCCGCGGCGGGACCTCCTCAACCGTAAGAAATATTTCTTCGCCAACACGATCCAGACAACCCGGGGGTGTCCCTTCGACTGCGATTTCTGTTCCGTCACGTCCTTTTACGGCCGCACCTACCGGGTGAGGCCCGTCGACGATGTCATCAATGAAATCAAAGGGATGGAAAAGGGATTTCTTTTTTTCGTGGACGACAATATCGTCGGCAAGCCCGCCTATGCAAAAGACCTCTTCAGGGCGCTCATTCCCATGAAGATCAAGTGGTTCAGCCAGGCGTCCCTCAGTATCGTCAAAGATCGGGAATTGCTCGCGCTCGCCCGGGACAGCGGCTGCATGGGCCTCTTCATCGGATTTGAATCCCTGTCGCAGGAAAACCTGAAAGCCATGGGGAAATCGATGAATCGGGTGGCAGACTACCGGTATGCCATAGAGACGATGCACGACCATGGAATCGGCATCCAGGGTTCTTTCATCTTCGGCACCGACCATGATGACCGCACCGTTTTTTCCGATGTCCTCCGTTTTGTTGAAAAGGTCGGCCTTGAGGCGGCTCTGTTTTCGATCCTCACGCCATACCCGGGAACCCGCATCCACGAGACAATGGTGCGAGGCAACAGGATCATCGACACGAACTGGGAGCATTACGACATGAATCACGTTGTTTTCAGGCCGAAAAACATGACGCCCCGGCAGTTGCAGGAAGGTTTTTTCTGGGCATACGAACGCCTGTACAGCCTCCGGTCCATCGTGACGCGGCTCCTTCCACCCAATAATAAAACGCTCTTTTATGGTATACAGAACTATGGTTTCCGGCAGGCCTGGAAAAAAACACTTCGGGGACAGTTTGATGCAACGTCATAACATCCTGGCATTCATAATAATCGCTGCTCTGATCATCCCATGTCAGGGGATATCCTCGGCGGCCTTCGACCGCAGTGAACGGGACCGCGTCCTTACCCATATGAAGGAACGGGAGAAATCCCTGAGCACGCTCACCGCAACGTTCGTCCAGGTTAAATCGACCCGTCTTCTGAAAGAACCGCTCCACTCCCAGGGAATGATTTATTTCCAGGCACCGGGGACGATGCTCTGTAAAATTCTCGATCCGAGCCAGGTCACCATACTCTTTAAAAACAGACTGTTTCTCATCTACTATCCCGATACGGGGAAAAGAAGGGAACGGTACCTGGGAAATAACATTCTCAAAGAATGTTTCGGCATGGGGAAACCGATGGAAGAATTCGAACGGCACTATACCATTACCGTCGGTTCCGTCGGCGACGACGGAGCGTATCACATGAAACTCATTCCCCGGCAGGCCAGGATGGCATCCCGTATTGAAACGATTGAGATGGACATAACCCCTGATCAATGGCTTCCCCGCCGCATCGAGCTGAGGGAGAAGAACGGAGATGTCACTTCCATACGTCTTGCCTATACATCGATCAATGAACCACTGGAAGCCGATGTATTCCGGGTTGAACCTTCTGACGACCATGAAGGACCAGAAAATGAAAAATAACCTCATTTTTCTCTACCCCGGGCAGGGATCACAGTACCGCGGCATGGGATATGACATCTGTGAATCCTTCCCCGAGGCCCGGAAGATTTTTGATCGCGCCGACAGGTATCTGAATTTTCCCCTGAGCCGTCTCTGTTTCGAAGGCCCCGAGGACGAACTGAACTCTGATCTCAACGCCCAAATCGCCGTTTATACGGCCAGTTGTGCCGTTACCGAGGTCCTCCGGGCCCGGCATATCGAACCCGCCGGTGTCGCCGGATACAGTTCGGGGTTCTATGCCGCGGCATACGCCGCCGACTGCTTTGATTTCGATGCCGGCCTCGACCTGGTACGAAGAGCGGGACAGATTCTCATCGACGAAGGCAGGAATATCAAGGGAAGCATGGCTGTCATCTTCGGCCTCCCGGGGGAACAGGTTGAATCGATCTGCCGCAGGACTGGCACCGTCGATGTTGCCATCAGGAACACCCCCAGACAGATCATCGTGTCCGGTATCCAATCCTCCGTTGCGCAGGTGATGGAAACGGCTCTTGCGGAAGGAGCCCTCGATGTCTATCTCCTGCCGGTGGCAACGGCCTACCATTCAACGCACATGGCGGGGAGCACCATCCTTTTTCGCCGGTACCTCGACACAGTGAAGGTACGTCCTCCCCGGACCGCACTTTATTCATATTCGTCATTGAACCGTGTGGTCGACGAGAAGGACCTGAAAGCAACGATGGCGGATCATCTCAGCAGTCCCGTACTATGGGTCGATGTGATTGAGATACTTCGGTCCTCCGGTAACAGCCTCTTTATCGAGGCAGGCCCAGGGACGGTCCTCTACAGGACCGTCAGATGGATCGACCGGACTATCGAGGCAATGGCAACCGATACGGCGGCATCCGTCAAAGCCTTTCTTGCCAGGTATGCGATGGAGAAAAATGCCGGCGGCGGCAAGGGATCATCGGCAGGGCAACTCTGACAAAACGGAGAGAAAAGGAAGGAAAACAATCATGGGGCACTCATACCTCTATGATCGTGACGTAATCGAAACGATACTCCCCCATCGAACGCCGTTTCTTTTTATCGACGGGGTCGTCAGCTTCTCTCCCGGTCAATCCATAATCTGCGAGAAAGTTCTCCGATCGGACGAGCCGTTTTTCACCGGGCATTTTCCGGGACGGCCGATCATGCCCGGCGTGCTGATTTCCGAGGCCCTTGCCCAGACCTGCGGCCTTCTCATCGGCTTGACCGGGAAGATCTCCGCTGACAGCGGAGATAACAGCATGGACCTCGTCCTCGCCGGCGTCTCCGTGAAGTTCACCGCGACCGCGGTTCCGGGAGATACGATTCGTCTCACCGGGCGGCTCCAGAAACACTACGGGAACTTATTTCTGTTCACCGTCGAGGCTTCGGTTGAAGAAAGGAAGATTGCAGGGGGAACCCTGACACTGGCGGAAGAAACTCCGTGAAGACTGTGTGGTAGTAAAATCTCAGGAATGAGGGAAGAAAGAACAAGGAACGTCCCGACAAAAGACTGTTCAAAAATGTCCAGATGCAAGGCTCCCGAAAGCCTGAAGAGCGAATCGTACTAATAGTACGTCGCGAGCTTGCCCCCGCGAAAGCGGGGGAAGGCTCAGGGGAATGCAGCAGATGGGCGTTTGGGGGCAACCTCACGCAATGACTTTATCAACGGCGAAGAGGCTATTCCCTGGAAAACTTCTGTATACGGCAGTTCGCCGTATCGGCAACATAAACATTGCCTGCATCGTCGGTGCAGATCCCATAGGGCTTTATAAACTGGGAACTGCCGCTTCCCGCTCCCCCGAATGTCATGAGAACCTGCCCCGTTGAAGACATTTCCCAGAAATAGTGGCTGGCGGCATCGATGACATACAGGTTGCCACTGTTCTGATCGACGGCAACATCGGCGGGATAGACCATGGTCCCCGTTATTGCGTTCTGAAAATCCCCCCGCGACCCGAAGACCTGCACCCTCTTCATCTTGCTGTCCGCCACATACACAGTACCGTTATTGTCGACGGCAATCCCCATGGGCGCCGCGAAATTACCCGTTTCCGCACCAGCCCGTCCCCATGACCGAAGATACCGGCCGTCGCCGTCAAAGACCTGAACGCGGTGCATTTTCGCATCGGTGGTATAGACTGACCCTTCCGGTCCTGCCGCCACACCGCTGAGGAAGGCAAACTCGCCGATACCTTGGCCTTTTCGCCCCCATTGAAGAATGAACCGACCTGTGGTATCGAATTTTTGAATCCTGAAATTATAGGTATCCGCAACGTATACATTCCCCCGGCGATCGACGGTGATATCATAGGGCAGCAGAAGTTGTCCCTGGCCGGTTCCTTTCTGCCCCCAAGTCCTTAGGAAGCTCCCGCTTGGATCGAAGACCTGGATACGGTTGTTATACGTGTCGGCCACATAAACGTTCCCCTCGGCGTCCGCCGCTATGCCGTAAGGAAGATAAAAATCGGCCGTCCCGGTACCCTTTCTTCCCCACGACTTGGTGTATCGAAGGGCTCCCGACGAAACACCCCCGTACGTCATGGAGGCCGACGGAGAGGGACTGTTGGACGACACGACACGGTACCCCACGCTAATCTCCTGATGCGGTTCGAGTTTTACGACGGCGCCGACGGCGATCTTTTCCTGAACATCGATGATCTTGATGAGGCCGGAGCGAACTTTTTCCCTTCCCAGGATCTCACCGGTCAGGGGGTGTTTGATCGGCTGCCCCTCCTGGTATACCTCAAACCGCATCCCCTTCCGTACCCCTTCCCGCTTTCCCATATCGATCGTGTATGTCTTCCCTCTTTTATACACAACAATGCCCCGGAGCGGGAATTGATCGGCAATCTGCGATACAAAATCGGGAACCTTGCGGAACAGCGCCGCCGAGGTACCTGCCGACAGGCGATCTGCGACCTTGATCGACGCGCTTTCCGTTTCAACTATCTTCACC
>JAFGWZ010000193.1 GCA_016936905.1 Deltaproteobacteria bacterium
ATCTTAAAGATTCGGAAATTCCGAACATCGACAGAAACGTGGCGACGGCCCTCCTGTACGGCATCAAGTCGGACACCCGCGATCTCGGAAGAGGCACGGGGCCGAAGGACATGGACGCGTTTCTCTTTCTTTACCCACGGGTGCGATTCAGAACGCTCTCGAAAATAGAGAACCCACTTCTTTCGCGAACCCATTTCAAAATCTTCGAACGAACGCTCAAGACAACCACGATTTACCGTGACGTGGTGGTATCCGTCGTTGAAGGGCTCGATACCCCGGACAGCCTCGCCGAAATGGCGGATTTGCTCATCCGCATGGAAGGGGTCAGGTGGTCCCTCTGTGTCGGTTTCTACAATGAAAATGTTTATTTTTCGGTCAGGACGACGAACATGAAAAACGGGGCTGACAGGATCGTTCAGAATATGGTGAGGAGGATCGGCTCGGCGGGGGGCCACGAGATGGTCGCCGCGGGGAAAATAGACTGCGATCTCGTCGTCAATAGTGATTGCGAGGGCATCATACAGACCCTCATCAAACGTTTCCTCAAGGAAGTAAAACGGAACGGCATCGAGGGAAAGCCCCTGTGAACTCTCCGGGGCAATTACCCTCGAGTATACCTTGTACAAATTGAAGTGCGGAAAGCGATATGAGAAAATAGAAAATAGGAATTGGTATATAGGAAATAGCGAACGGGAATACCGTTTCCCAATTTCCATTTCCTAATTACTATTTGCCAATTTCTAATTTCTAATTCCCATTTCCCAATTGCCCGTTTTATCCACTCGCCAGGATCTTTTTCATCTCCGCGATGGTTCTTCCGTAGTCGCCGCTTTGGAAGATTGCCGAACCGGCCACGAAGATATCCACCCCCGCGTCTCTGAAGGAGGAGATATTGTCGAGCTTGATGCCGCCGTCGACTTCGAGGCGGACATGAGGCGCCCTGGAATCGATCATTTTTCGTGTTTTTTCGATCTTCGGCAGTACCTTCTCGATGGCCTGCTGCCCGCCGAATCCTGGATTGACCGACATGATCATGACATAGTCGACATATTCGATGATGTCGTCGATCATGCACAGCGGCGTAGCCGGGTTCAGCGACACGCCGGCTTTCACACCCTTTTCCTGTATCGATTCGATCGCCCGGTGGAGGTGGCTTTCCGCTTCACAGTGGATGGTGATAATGTCGCTTCCCGCATCGACGAAGGCCTGAATGGATCGTTCCGGGTTTTCAATCATGAGATGAACGTCGAAAGGGAGATTGGTGGTCTTTCGGATCGACGCGATGACGGGGGGACCGAATGTCAGGTTCGGAACAAAGTGGCCGTCCATGACATCGATATGAATGAGATCCGCCCCGGCGGCTTCCACGGTCGCAATTTCTTCTCCCAGTTTGCTGAAATCAGCCGAAAGTATCGATGGGGCTATGTGCATCATCCTTTTTTGTCCTCTCCTAACTTCATGATCAGGGGATGAACCACCCCCGTGTCCGTTTCCCTGATGGTGAGTCTCAATTCCCGAGCCTGCTTCGCTTCTCCCGGAAAGAATATGAATCCGTGGGCAATCTCACCCGGCCGAACCCCCCGCCGCTCGAGCGAGCGGGTCTGCAGATCTTCCCTGATTTCACGCTGCACGTCCCGTTCCGACAGTCCTTTTGTTCCTCCCAGGGTCACTCCTGCCGCGGCTCCCACGGCGGCGCCCTTCATGGCGGCATCACCCACGTTCGCTCCCGTCACGATGCCGATGGCGGCGCCGATGATCGCTCCCGCAGTGCCGGCAAGCAATCCCGATTTCGCTCCCTCCGGAGCGACTTCTCCCAATTCGGTTTTTTTCGCTATGCGGTCGTAGGCAAGGCCGGCGTCCAGGATGGGCCAGAGATTGCTGTCCGTATCAACGAGAAACGTCGATGCCGGGACAATTTCGATTTCGTGAGTGCCCTTGTTGTCGAAGATCACCTGCACGGGGAGGATGCCGGCGCCGATGATATTGAATCCGAATGCCTCTCCTGCCTCCTTCGGATCACCGTAAGCCTTTGCCGCGATATCGGAACCTGCCACTTCAACGGCGTTCGGGTATGCCGACGGGAGCTTGAAGGGGACTACCTTCCGTTCGTAACGGGTACATGACACGAGCGCCATGCCGAGGAATATCATGACGATGACGACACTTTTCCATATCTTTGCCTGCTGTCTCATCGGTGAGGTCCTTTCATTGTTTATCGAGAATGGCGTCAGTCTATCGGAAGATCCGTTGCATGTCAACGGCAATCGGCACATGCGGACGCGGCCTCGGTTCTCATGGCTCGGGGTGAAAATATGCTGCCCGAATTCATTTTTCCCTGGTCTATGGATCTTTTGGTCCTGTACCTTAAACCTTTCGCCCTTAGCCTTTATCAAGAAGACCGCTCAAATGAATTCGGGCAGCATGGCCGGGAGAAATCCGATTTCTGAAAAGCATCTTGACATGATACGGAAACATCATTATGTTCACGGAACATTCGATGACGCCGCCCGGCGGGAAATGGGAATTGGTATATGGGAATTGGTATATGGGAAATAGTTATTGGGAAACGGTAAATGAGAATTGGTAATTGGAGATCGAATAAGGGGAAAATGAATCGTTGCGGCTATGCCGCTGGTGTGGGTAAGCTATGTGGTATATGACCCTCTATAACGGTATTCTCCTCGCGGCATCGGTTGTTCTGCTGCCGTGGTTTGGTTTCAAAATAGCCGTAACGGGGAAGTACCGGAAGAGCGCCGGGCCGAAACTGGGAATGGTCTCCCCGGATACGGCACATGAGATGGATGGAAGCCCCCGGATCTGGGTCCATGCCGTGTCGGTGGGAGAGGTGACCGCCGCCGCGCCGATTATCGCCGCTCTGAGAGACATGCTCCCCGATGCCTGCATTGTGCTCTCAACGAGCACGGAAACAGGGCAGGATATGGCCCGGCGGATGGTCTCGGGCGTCACG
Source organism: Deltaproteobacteria bacterium (assembly GCA_016936905.1). Lineage (GTDB taxonomy): Bacteria > Desulfobacterota > Syntrophia > Syntrophales > UBA6807 > DSDU01. The sequence goes on from JAFGWZ010000193.1 coordinate 2,969, forward strand.
TCATACATCTATTATCCCCTCGATCTTCCCTGGGTGGTGAGAAAGGTCTTCGATCTGGTGAGGCCCGATATCTTTGTCCCCGTGGAAACGGAGCTGTGGCCCAACTGTCTCCGTATCTGCAGGGAACGGGACATTCCCGTTGTGATGGTCAACGGGCGGATATCGCCCCGGTCGTACGCGAGGTATTCAAAAACCAGCTTTTTCTGGACAAAGGTCCTGTCGATGGTTGATGCGGCGGGAATGATCTCTCCCGTCGATGCCGACCGCATCAGGGACATCGGGATGGACCGGTCAAAAATAACCATTATGGGAAATGCCAAGTACGACAGTCTTGCCGCCCGAACCGACGAGTCGCTCCGGCGGGACTGCGTCGGCCTGTTGAGTATCCCCGGTGAATCACCGGTCTTCGTTGCGGGGAGTACCCACCGCGGCGAGGAAGAGATTGTCGTCGCTGTCTACAAAAGGCTTCTCGAAGACTTCCCCGATTGCCTGCTGATTATCGTGCCCCGGCATATTGAACGACGGGATGAGGTGCTCTCGCTGATAGACCAGGCGGGATTCACCGATCATATCACCATGACTGAGATTCGCCGGGGGAGGAGGCGCACGACGGAACGGATAATTGTTGTCGACGTAATCGGCGAACTCTTCAAAATGTACTCTGTGGCGACGGTGGTTTTCTGCGGAGGAAGCCTTGTTCCCCGGGGAGGGCAGAATATCCTGGAAGCGGCCGCATGGGGCGCCGTTGTTCTTTACGGCCCCGCCATGGACGATTTTACCGAAGAACAGCGACTGCTTGAGACGGCCGGTGCGGGGATCACCGTTCGGAATGAACGGGACCTCCTTGATGATGTGGCGAGGATCATGAAGGGGCCGGATGAACGTGCCGCCCGGGGAGACGCCGGCCGAAACGCCGTCATGGCGAATCGAGGGGCGTCACGGCGCTATGCCGATCTGATCGCGTCACGGTTGAAGGCGCGGGATAAGGCCCATCATCCCTCCGCGCGGCGCAGGTAGTCGTCCCACCGGCGGTCCACCCATGCCTGCAGGGTGTTGAGCTGTTCGATACTCATCTTTTTGAACCTGCCCTGCCGTTCCACATACTGGATGATCGGCTGTTTCTTTCCCTTGCTTGCCATGGTCTTGCTCCTGCCGGTGAGGCGGAGCCGGCCGTCTTCAATCTCGAAAAGGATAACCATCCCCGTTTCCACGGCAAGCTTGCCGATTCTGATCGTATCTTTGGTGGGGTACATCCAGCCGGGGGGGCAGGGCGAATAGATGTGCATGTACCGGGTGCCCTTGATCCGCTTGGCTTTCACAAACTTTTCGTAGAGGTCGATGGGATAGGCCGGCGACGTGGTTGCCAGGTATGGAAGATCGTGGGCCTCCATGATCTTTACGAGATCCTTTTTCTGGTCCTGCTTGGTATTTATCGGAGTCGTTGTCGTCATGGCGCCGAGGGGCGTGGCGCTGGAACGCTGTGTCCCCGTGTTCATATACCCTTCGTTGTCATAACAGATGTAGATGAAATCGGTGTTTCGCTCAGCGGCGCCGCTGAGGGACTGGATCCCCATATCGTAGGTCGAGCCGTCTCCCGCCATTGCCACGACGGTGATATCCGGTTTATTGAGGGCCGCCAGTCCCGCTGCGATTCCCGAAGCGGACGCGGCGGTGCTGGCAAAGGTCGTGTTCAGACAGGGGACCGTCACCGGGGTGATTGGATACAGCCCGTGAAGGACGCACAGACAGCTTGCCGGTATGGTGAGAATGGTATTTTCCCGCAGTGCCTTCAACAGATAGCGATAGGCGAGGGTGAGCCCGCATCCCTGACAGGCTCGGCTGCCCGGCATGATGTATTCTTTCTCGTTGATCTTGAAAATGTTCTCTTGCATCGCATTACCCCGTATAACAATTAAGCCATCGTGTTTCATTCTTCATGGTCTGCCCTTCCAGCAGGGCGACGGCATTTCTGCCTGCCTCCGCCAGTTCCCGTGGTTTTACGTCCCTTCCTCCCAGTCCCGCCACATAGTTGTGGATGGGGGCGTTGACGCCCGTCCCGTACAGGGCGGCCTTGAGGTCGGAACAGAGTGCCCCTTCGTAGCCGTAGCTGATGGCTTTTTCAAAGGCCAGAATGGCATGAGCCCGGGAGAAGGCCCTCACGACATCGTCCTTCGGAAACGGCCGAAAAACACGGATTCCCACGACTCCCGCCTTGATCCCCTCGGCTCTCAGCATATCCGTCGCGGCGACCGCCTCGGCGGCTATGGACCCCATGCCCGTCATGACCAGCTCGGCATCGTCGGTCATATAGGTCCAGATCAGTCCGCCGTGGTCCCTCCCGAAACTTTCGGCAAAGGCCCTGTTCGTGTCGGCAATGACGGTCCGGGCCGTTTCGAAGGCCGCCTGGAGTTTGTATCTCATTTCCATGTAGCCGTCGCAGAGCACTCCCTGGGGATTTTCCCGTCTCCACGGAAACAGGACCGAGTTGATGGTCCGCGGGTCCTCCGGTGAGAGGATCGTATGCGGCTTGTAGGGCGGGAGGAACCTCCGAACCTGTTCATGATCGGGGATATGCACCGGCATCATGGTATGGGAGAGCACGAACCCGTCATAACAGACCATGACGGGTATATATACCTGCTCGGCGATGCGGTACGCCTGGATAATCGTGTCGATGATCTCCTGGTTGTCCCGGCAGTAGATCTGTATCCACCCCGTATCCCGCTGTGAGACCGAATCCTGCTGGTCGTTGAAGATCGACCACGGCGCGCCGACGCCCCGGTTGACACAGCACATGACGATGGGCAGCCGCGATCCCGCCGCCCAGTGGAGCTGTTCATGCATGTACAGAAGGCCGTTGGAGCTGGTGGCGGTGAAGACACGGGCGCCCACCGTGGATGCGGAGATACAGACCGTCATTGCCGAATGTTCCCCTTCGACACGCACGTACTCCGCCTTCAGTTCTCCTCCTTCGACGTAACGGGAAAGAATCTCCGACAGCGATGCCTGGGGCGTAATTGGGTATGCCGCCACCTCCCTCGGATCTCAGAGTTTGACACCCGCCGCCGCCGCTTCGTTACCGGTTATAATCTGGACATTACTCATCGGCGTCCTCCTCCCGTACCATCCTGATAGCGTTGGGGGGGCATTCTTCGGCGCAGATTCCGCAGCCCTTGCAGTAATCCATGTCAATCTGAACGGGGATCGTCATGGTGACCACCCCTTCGGGGCAGTAGAGCCAGCAGAGAAAACAGGCAGCCTTCCCTTTGGTTGCGGGAATACATTTTGTCTGATCGATCACCGGCCGTACATCCCTCCAGTCCCCCGTTCTTCCCCCTTCGCCGGCCGCGGGCGTGCACAGGGCTGAAATGTTCGTGTCTTTTGCTTCCATACGATGGTTAATCCCTTTCCTCTTTCGGTGTAATGACAGTCCTGTCATAGGCGGCCGCAACGGCGGCAAAATTCGATACCGCCCTGTCGGCAGGCATCTTTTTCTTCAGCCCCTTTTCGAAGCAGTTCAGGGCGACAAGTCCCGTCGCCCTGGCGAATGCCCCAAGCATGGGCGTGTTCACCACCGGCGCTCCCGCGACCATGAGACGCTGCTGACGGGCTATCCCCGACGCGTCCACGGTGGCGACGGTGAAACAGCCGTTGATGGACAGTTCATCGGCGGTGTGGGGGGTGTTGATGATGACCACTCCCCCCTCTTTCAGCCTTCCAAAGATATCGACAATGCCCATGACGGTGGGATCCAGAACAACGGCGATATCCGCCCGTTCTATCTGTGAAACGGTCCTGATCGGTTCGTCTGAGATCCTTGTTGACGCCGTCAGCGGCGCTCCCCGCCGCTCCGGTCCGAATGTGGGGGCTGACGTGACTCCGCGAAACCCCTGGATGTATGCCGATTCAGCGAGAATCTGCGCGGCCAGAACGACCCCCTGCCCTCCCCTTCCATGCCATATTACTTCGTGCATCATCGTCATCCTCTTCGATTTCAATTATCGGTTTTCCCGCGATTGATACAAAAAAAGGCCATGAGCTGTGTGCCCATGGCCTTGTCAGGAACAGTCCGGTTGTATGGTCATTCCCTCGATACGGCAGGCCACGGGCATGCGCCCAGAAGAAGAGTGAGGCTCAACAATCTCTCTAAACCTTTCAATCTAAGGCTGTCTCTCACCGTGGCTCTGATCATAGGGATGCTGATATCCTTTTCTATCTGCAATGGCGTGAAACATATATCAAATATATGTCAAAGTCAATGAAAAAGTGGCCTGTATAACGGTGATTGACGGAACAGGGGATATCTGTTAGATGTGAAACTACAGGCTCAGGGCGATAGCAGGCTAAGGGCTAAAGGCGCAGGGCGCAAGGAAAAGCGATAACAGCCAAGGGTGGATAGAGGCTAAAGGCCAAGGGCGAAGGGCGTAAGGTGGAGATTGTGCCGTGCCTGTGCCGGGAAGCTGAAGCCCGATCGACGCGCTGGACGAGATTTGCATCTTTACTTTTTTGTCATTCCCAACTTGATTGGGAATCTATAACTGTTTGTAAACATTAGATTCCCGTTTGCACGGGAATGACATTGAAGATAGTGTCTGCTATTATGCAAAGGGTTACGATCATTACATTATCATGGGGGTATATATCATGGACTTAGGGTTACAGGGGAAAGTCGCTCTCGTTGCCGGCGGGAGCATGGGACTGGGCAGGGCGGTCGCGACGGAGTTCGCCCGGGAAGGGGCACGGGTGGCGATCTGCGCCCTCGATGATCCGGAACTGCCGAAGGCGGCCGATGATATCAGAAAAAAAACGGGAGGAGATGTCCTGGCCGTTCCCGCCGATGTAACCGTCATGGATGACGCCAGGAATTTTATCAGAACGTCGGTGAAGCATTTCGGCACGGTCGATATTCTCGTCAACAACGCCGGCGGTCCCCCGTCGGTTCCCCTCATGGAGATCGATGACGACCTCTGGACCTTCGGATTCAAGCTCAATCTGATGAGCACCATCGCCATGACCACCGAGGCCGTTCCCATCATGAAGGAAAAGAAATGGGGGCGGATCATCAATATGACGTCCATATCGGTGAAACAGCCCATCGACGGGCTGATCCTTTCAAACACGATCCGTTCCGGCGTGATCGGCTTTGCCAAGACCCTGTCGACGGAACTGGCGCCGTACAACGTCACAGTGAACAGTGTCTGCCCGGGATACACCATGACAGACAGGGTGAGAAATCTCGCCAAGGTCGTGGCGGAGCGGGAGAAAACGACCCCCGACGCGATCGTGAAACGATGGGAGTCGACCATCCC
>JAFGWZ010000194.1 GCA_016936905.1 Deltaproteobacteria bacterium
GCCTGTTCATCTCCTGGCAAACATCAACCTGCTCAGCGAGCTCAGGCTCGCCCAAGACGTGAAGGCGGAAGGAATCGGGCTCTATAGGACGGAATTTCCCTTTCTCGTTCGTTCGTTTTTTCCGTCGGAAGAAGAGCAGCGTGTCATCTATGAGCGGATATTCCATGAGATGAGAGGGAAAGTCGTTACGATCCGGACGCTCGACCTTGCCGGCGATAAAATTCTTCCCTATTCGGATGCCCCCATGGAAGCAAATCCCCAACTGGGATTGCGGTCTCTCCGGTTCACCATGGATAACAGGGACATTTTCGAGCAGCAACTGCGGGCCATTCTCAGGGCGGGCGCACAGTCCAACAACGTCAGGATTATGTTTCCCCTCGTTTCATCACTGGATGAATTCAGAGAGGCGAGAGATATCGTCATGGACTGCATCAACCGGCTGGCTCGTCTGAACCTTCCCTATTGCAGTAATCCGTCGGTGGGCATCCTCATTGAATTGCCGTCATTGATTGAGATCATCGATGATGTTGCCGATGAAGCGGATTTCTTTTCCATCGGAACGAACGATTTCGTCCAGTATATGCTCGCAGTGGATCGCACGAACGAAAGGGTCTCCCGGTATTATCAACCCTATCATCCGTCGGTTTTGCGAAGCCTTGAGCGGGTGGCAAAATCAATACTGAGGAAGAACAAGGACCTTTCGGTATGCGGTGAAATGGCACATGAACGAGGGTACATACCTTTTCTTGTCGGTATCGGCATCCGAACCCTGAGTGTCGACCCGCAGTTCATGCCTTCCGTACAGCAGTTGATAGCAGGACTGACGATTGGGGAGGCTGAGACATATGCCGCTGAACTTACTGCCCACAGTACACTGGAAGGGGTATTGCGGGTGATGAAATCGATGGGGATGGTGTGACCTCCTGAAGGGAGTCAGGCTGGATCGGAAACGTGAAGCACGACATCAGCCTGGGGAACATCAGGACATTCTGCGGGCTGTGAAGCCGCATTTGAACCTGCGGGCAGGGGTGTTCCATACATGAGAAACCGAGAAGCGGGAAAGATCTGCCAGTGCCTGTGGTATCTGGGGAGGCCCGAATCGGGGGTGTACCTCCTTGAAGGGAGCGAACGCTCGATGATCATCAACGGTGGACTGAGCTGTATTCTCCCCGACGTCCTCCGCCAGATTGAGGAGTTCGGCATCGATGAGCGGAGAATAGATAACCTTCTCATTCTTCATGGCCATTTCGATCACGTCGGCATCGTGCCGTTTTTCAAACGGCGAAATCCAAATCTCAAGATTTTTGCGTCAAAGCGGGCATGGGAAATCCTGGCGATGCCTCACGCGATCAGCACAATCAATCGCTTCAGCGACGCGACTGCTCAACGGTTGTCACTTCCTGCCATCCCACCGTGCTACGATGTGGAGTGGCGTACTGATGTGTCGGGAGAGGCACTTTCGGAGGGAGACTCCATCGACCTTGGTTCGTTGCGCGTCTCAATTCTGGAAACGCCGGGGCATTCGTCCTGTTCCCTTGCGGCCTATGTTCCGGAGATAGAGGCCCTTTTCCCATCTGACAGTGGAGGTATACCGTTCAAGAATATCATCGTATCGTCAGGTAATTCCAACTATACTCAGTATCAGAACAGCCTGGAGAAAATGAGTGGCCTCAACGTTGAATATTATTGCGCGGACCACTATGGATATGTAACCGGGATGGAAGCCTCATCCTTTATCGAGCGGTCAATCGACGCGGCACAGGCATTCCGCCGCCGCATGGAGTCGGCGTACGTAAGAACGGGAAGTATCAATTCCGCCGTCGGTCAGATGATGATTGACATGGCACATGAACTCGATGATTATGTCCTGCCGGGGGATATCATCGAGGGAATTTACGGCCAGATGGTGAAACATATAGCAATGGTAATGGATGAAAAGCCGTGAGGCGCGTTCTGTCATATACAACGAACCGTTGCGGCGAAATTATACGGATTGAAAGTACGACACAATGCACCTCTCAGTAGTGACGCCTCGAAAAATATCCCCTGACGTGCACGCCGATATTCGGGATTATCTTATCCAGCAGCAATTCAGGAAAGACGGTGACTGCTTTGTGAGCACCCGCGAGGGGCACTGTCTTGAAATAACCATCGACATGGAACCGGAAAACGACCTGTGCTGGACCTATCCGACGAGCGAGGTGATCTGGTTTATTCCTATGACTGAAATCATCATTGAATCGAAGGGAACAGCGGCGTCTCACATGGCCGGTTATGACATTGCCCTTCACCTGGCGGGCATTGCCCAGGGGATTATCTATGATCATCTGGTTGACGTTGCCTATAACCGGGAAGGGAAGCCCTTTGAACGGTACGGCCTGGGTGAGAACCTGGCGCAGTACGGAACGGGAATGAATCGGTTGACGGAAGACGAATGATCCTCTTGAAGCATTCTTGAACAAGGGCAGGGAGGGTGCCTTTTCCCCTCCTGTGTGTGACAAGTATCAACAGCCTCTTGACGATTGCACGCGCATGTGCCATCATGCGCCATGTTGATTATAGCAAGACGGTGAAAGATCATACATCAAGGACATACGGGTGAGCTACAATGAAGCATGATGCATTTAAGAAGTATTCAGGGGGAATTGACGCACTGAGAAAAAAGGGGGGATTCATCCCGTATCTTGTAATGGTGATTGTCCTCTTCGGGGGAGGGGTGATCCTCGGGTATTATATCTGGGGTGTTGATAAACAACAAAAGCCTGACTATACAAAGTATCTTAAAGACACGATCGTTCATCTGCAGAAACTGGAAGAAAGCAAGGCGATACTTACTGCCGAGACAAAATCGTTGAAGACCGACGTGGCGGTTTTGAAGAAATCAGCCGCGCAGACGGAAGACAAACTGGCAGCTACCAAGAAGCAGCTGGAAGAAAAGCTCTCCCTTCTTGAAAAAGAGAATGCCGCCTTGAAACAGTCTGTTAGTGAAAAGAGCGCCCTTATCTCGGAGGCGAACGCTGTCAAGGAAAAGTACGAAGAACTCCAGAAGGAATGTGCGCTTTTGAAGGAGAAGATGCCGTCGGACGCTAGACCGGCCGAGTCATCGGTCAAAAAGAGTCCAGAACCTCAAACGACTGCAGGAGACGAGGTGATTGGGAAGCCGTCAACCGCACCACATGAAGCGTTAGACAAATCCACACCGGAAGGTGCTCCCGTGTCGGATCAGAAGGATAATGCCGTAGAGATCCAAGCGGGAGAACAGAAATGACTAAATAGCGTTACAAGCCCTTTTATTCCCGGGAATTTGCCAAGCCGTTTCGCGCCCAGTCTTTATCTGAGAAGCGGGAGCCTTGCCTAACTTCCACCCATGATTGTGACAGAGCGATGAAGTCGGAAAAAGCTGCCTTTGCCTACAATCCTTTTGAAAATCTGAAGACGTTAATGCGCCCTCATTCCGTCAAACTGTCTGAAGATGATCACGGCGATGAGACGACCTCCGTCGATTACGGATCGGACCCCAAGGGAGACAAGGACATCTTTCTGGAAGCCATGGAGGGGACCAGGCCGATACAACGGAAAGAGGTGACAGACGGAAGGATCGACTATATAAAAAATCATGAGCCGCCCAAAACGAACGATGAAGATGTGCTTCGCCATTTGAGAAATCTCATCAAACGGGGTGAGGGGTTCATCATCTCAGATACCCCGGAATATGTTGAAGGGACGGGCTACGGCGTGCATTGGAATGTGGCACAGCGGCTGCATAATGGTGAATTTTCCATACAGTCCCACATTGATCTCCACGGTCTTACGGCGGAAGAAGCACACACCACATTTGAAGGATTCCTCAAGGAAAGTGTCATGGCAGGCAAAAGAGCTGTCATGGTCATCCACGGAAGAGGACGGTCATCACCGAGCGAACCGATAATCAAAAACAAGGTCGTCGAGTGGCTGACCGGCGGTCCCTGGAGAAAGTGGGTCATGGCATTTTCAAGTGCCCGAACCTGTGACGGAGGGGCAGGGGCAACGTACATCCTGCTCAGAGAACGTCCCGTGACAAAACGGTATCGCAAACGTGGAACAAGGAGAGCACAAAAGAATGGTTTGGAATGAGATGCCGTTCATTAAAAAATATAGTGGAAGTGTGAGGCCATACACATGAATGCATCGACGGTTTTGCTCGCTGTCGGGATCCTCGCCATTGTATTTGTCGTATTGTTCGGTCGTCGGATAAGGGCCAGTTACGGATCATTGCGGCCCAACGGCACAGTTACCCGACGGTTTGAAGCATATGACGTGAAAGAGGATCTCATCTATTATACCAGCGGTCCCGATGACTGTCCTTGCGCCATTATCGGCATAAAGCGAGAACTTGCCCTCAACTCGTCAGTCTGGGAAAAAAGAGAGGTGCCGTCAGAAACAATGAAAAAGCTGGTTACTAATATGGAAGCAAAGGTTTCCCAGCTTGGCGGAGTGCTCCACGGCTTTGATATTCTTGACAGTTCAGGTAATTATATCGGAGAATGGTATTCTGTTCCGGGAATACATACAGCAATCAGGATGGGAAAGGAAAGCAGTGTGAGGATACAGCCGCCGCCATCCGATGTCTATGAAAGGAATTAATCCCATCATCGCTGCCGGTTGACATCCCAATGATGGTGCTTTTTTTTATCATTATGGAGGACGATGAAAATACAGCTTGTCAATATTCGACGAGTACGGTAAAGAGGGCACGTTTTTAATCTCTGGCAAATAATATGTAAAAGGTAGAAAGATTGTATGGATTTTGAGAAACAGGAAGGACTGAACAACGAGGATGGAAAGAGTTTTGCTGAACTGCTGGATGAGAGCTTTACCGAGCAGACCTACATGAGGCCAGGCCAGAAGGTACAGGGCCACATCGTTACCATAACGCCTGAGTGGATATTTATAGACCTGGGATCGAAGAGCGAAGGATACATTGCCAGGCAGGAAATGGTTGATAAGAGTGGCGCTTTGACAGTGAAAGAGGGTGATGTCATCCATGCCTATTTCCTCTCTTCACGGAATAATGAGCGGCTTTTTACAACCAAACTAGGCAAAGGCGAAGCGGGAAGAGAACATCTTTATGAGGCATACAGAAGCGGCATTCCCATAGAAGGATTTGTAGAAAAGGAAATTAAAGGGGGGTTCGAGATAAAAGTCTCGGGGGGCGTGAAAGGATTCTGTCCCTTTTCTCAAATGGATATCCGACGTGTTACCGATCCAAAAGAGTATATAGGGCGTCACATTACTTTCAAGATCATCGAATATGCAGAGCGCGGCAGAAAGATTATTTTCTCGAACAGGGTAATAAAGGAAGAAGAACTCAAGAAAAAGAAAGAAGCATTGAAGGAAATATTACAAGAAGGCATGGCCGTTCGCGGAACAGTTACGGCGATCAAAAATTTTGGAGCATTTGTCGATCTCGATGGAATTCAGGGTCTTGTCCCCATATCTGAAATCACATGGGGGCACGTTGAAAATATCAACGACTTTCTCACCGTCGGTCAGGAAATTGAACCGGTCATCATGTCGCTGGACTGGGATTCCGAGCGAATTACACTGAGTCTGAAGAAAACCCTGGCAAATCCCTGGGATGATGTGGAAATGAAATACCCTGTGGGAACCCGTCACGCCGGCAGGATTTCTCGCTTGACGAAATTTGGGGCGTTTGTAGAGCTGGAACCGGGAATCGACGGTCTCCTCCACATCTCAAAACTGGGAAATGGCAAGAGAATCAATCATCCCAGTGATGTTGTTACGGCAGGCGAGGTGCTGAACGTCGAGATTGAAAAACTTGACAGCGACAATAAGCGGATCTCACTCACCGGGGTCCAGCAAGCCCATGAAGAGGAAATAAATGATGACGGGGATACTTACACCCCTCCCGGTGAAAAAGCGGCGGTCACTTTCGGAACATTCGGGGACCTCTTGAAGAATAAGTCACGACCTGACAGGTGAACATCCTGGTATATCATGGAGCAGGAGAGCCGGTGGCACATGGCCGTCATGTCAGGGAGCGAGAATCCTGCCGGTCGGTGTCGATCCCGGTACAACAATACGGGATTCTTCCTCACGCTTCATTTCTTCCAGTTTTGCAAACATCGTTTCAAGAGCCTGATTCATGGCGCCTGAAAATTTATCCAGCGCCTCTTTGATGTTTTTCGCGTCAATGTGGCATTGAAACGGCATCGACCCCTCGTGAGAAACGAGTTGTGTCTGTCCGATGAAAATTGGTTTACGGGTATGGTCCTGAGAACCGTCAGGGTTAACCGGTGTCAATCGTCTGATTGAGCCGACCCTCATATCAGTAAATAGTTCCTCCCGATACATGTTGCCTGAATCGAGTGATATTTCCGACATTCTTGGCTTATCAGTGTTTCTATCCATTATCGCTTTCCTCCTGGGGCGGTTATGGCGAGAAAGGTCAGGCCTCGTCATTATCACCTGGTGATAGGGGGCTTATATCATGAAATATGCATTCCACAAATACCTTTTTGAATGGACGGGATGTGCCGTGTGCAGATACCGGATAGTTTTTCAGTGGCAGAAGAAAAGTCCACTTTGGCCTGGGAGGGCGATGGAGGAAACGCGGCCATATCGGCCGGAACGGGAACAGAAAGGAGGAACATGAAAGCATTCAGAATGGGGACGTATATCATTGCGGCAGATCTCATAGAGGATGCCATCAACATGTACAGGAATGAAATCAACGGCAATATTCCTGAAAATATTGAAGAAATCGTAGTGGATAGTGAGATAGAATGTGACGACGGCCGGATCATGACCATAAAGGCGTTCATTAATGAAATCCTCGATGAACGGCAGGCGTGGCTGAGAATGGGGTTCCGCTGTGAACTCTATCGTCCATTCATAATAAAAAATAGCGGGGAGTGATTCCAAGGGGGGCGTATGCTGATAAAATCCCTCACTGTTTTGACGCCCCTTATTGTAATGTGTTGATATCTTTATACCCCGTCACAATGACGCAGCGTAAGTCGTTCGATTCAGAAGAAATATTTATAAGCTATTGATATGAAAAGAAATATATGATGCATAAAAGGCGTGCAATCCGGTATAAAATTGAGGTTATAGGGCATTTACAGTTTTTGCAAACAAGCATGTCAACAGGTTTGTCAACAGACTTGTGGACTACTGAAATAAACAGAAAATAAAAAAATAATTAACTTGACATATCGTTTAAATACTATATAGTGCCGTTTAATGTACCTGCGCCACGGATAGTTGGCCCGGTACGGTAAAGTTAGGATTGAAACATTTTAAAGTACGAAGTTCAACAGCAGTGTCGTCAGTCTTCTGTTATTTCTACATGTAGGCGATCCAACTTTAGCAAAAATATGAAAGGAGGATTGCCGAAATGAAGGAAGGTACAGTAAAATGGTTCAATGAGAGCAAAGGTTTTGGCTTCATCGAAAGTGATGAAGGCGGTGACGTATTTGTTCATTACAGTGCTATTCAGAGCGATGGTTTCAAGGTGTTGTACGAAAACCAGCGTGTATCGTTTGATATCGAGCAGGGCAAAAAAGGTCCCGCTGCTGCGAACGTAAAAGCTCTGTAAAAAGTGAGCATAGCAAAGAAAGGGCGCTCTGTAGTCACAACTGCGGAGCGCTTTTTTTATTTTACAGGAGAAATAATAATAAGTGTGACGCTCGCAGATCCTCGAGAGAATCACCCACAGTCGGGAGACGTGCAGGCGACACTATTCGAATGCTTCGGGGTGGGAGGCCTCGTCATGGCTGGTTGATCGCGTCGGTATGGCGATTTTTCTCTTTTCGGGATCTCTGTTCTGTTTA
>JAFGWZ010000195.1 GCA_016936905.1 Deltaproteobacteria bacterium
ATGGGAATCTTTCTGCTTGTCGGCCCTTCCGGAGTGGGCAAGACCGAAACGGGGCTCACCGTCGCCGATCTTCTCTTCGGCGGCGAGCGGTCGGTGATCACCATCAATATGAGCGAATTTCAGGAAAAGCACACCGTGAGCCGTCTCATCGGGTCCCCGCCGGGTTACGTGGGATACGGCGAGGGGGGGATGCTTACCGAAGCGGTGAGGCAGAAACCCTATTCGGTAGTCCTCCTCGACGAAGTGGAGAAGGCGCATCCCGACGTGCTGAACCTGTTCTATCAGGTTTTCGATAAGGGTATGCTCTCCGACGGTGAGGGACGGGTGATCGATTTCAAGAATACGGTCATCTTCCTTACCAGCAATCTTGCAACCGACGTGATCACTGAAATGACCCAGGTTGACGAACTGCCGCCCCCGGATGTCGTCATGAGTGCCGTCCGTCCGATCCTGTCGCAGCATTTCAAGCCGGCGCTCCTGGCCAGGATGGCCGTTGTTCCCTTCTATATGCTCCGCGCCGACGCAATGAAAGGGATCGTGAGGCTCAAGCTGGACAAGCTGGCGGCCCGTCTGATGCAGAATAACAAGATGAAGCTCACCTATTCTCCCGCCGTGGTCGATCAGATCACCGAACGGTGTACCGAGGTAGAAACGGGAGCGCGGAATATCGACTACATCCTGACGGGGAATATCATGCCCCGTATGTCGCAGGAGATACTGTCCCATATGACGGAAGCGGGCATGCCGTCGGCGGTGAATCTGGGAATGAACGAAGACGGATCGTTTAAAATGGACTTCACGGTGCAGTGACGTTACAGGCACCTGATAACCCTCTATCGGAGTGCCGTCACTGCCGTATCATAAGATAAGCCTGCTCCGGGCGCGGAAAGAAAGTGCCGACGGCCGGGGGCATGGACCGTACAGGGAGATGATGTAAGGAGAATGGGTAATGGCTCTTTTACAGGAGATAAAATTTGAGTTCAGGTCGCAGGTACTTGAGGAAGACACCTTTGCGGTGGTCCGCTTCAAAGGGACGGAAGGGCTGTCGCGGTACTATGAGTTCGAGATAGACCTGGTATCGCAGGAGCCGGAGATCGACATGACGGAGGTTCTGAAGAATCCGGCGACCTTCACGATCCTGAGAGACGACGGCAATATCCCCTTTCACGGCATTCTGACCGACTTCGAACAGCTTCATGAGATCGACGGATACGTCTTTTACCGGGCCGTGCTGGTCCCGAAGCTCTGGTGGCTGTCGCTGACGTACCACAATCAGGTTCTCTTGAACAAATCAGTGCCCCATATGATTGAAGGCGTCCTGAAGGACGGGGGTCTGACGAGCCTGGACGTCGAATTCAAACTGGAAAAGGAATATCCGGAGTGGGACTATATCTGCCAATACGGCGAAAGCCACCTCAATTTCGTCAGCCGGTGGATGGAACGGGAAGGGATCTACTACTATTTCGAGCAGGGCGACAGCAGCGAAAAGGTCATCGTCACCGATGAGAAGGCATCTCATGGTGAAATGAACGAGGGAGCCACGATGTATTATTCCCCGCCCTCCGCGCTCGGCGAATCTCACCGGGAAGAGATCATCAACGCCTTCATCTGCCGTCAGACGATGCTGCCGAAGACACTGCGGCTCCGGGACTACAACTACGAGACTCCTTCAATGGAAATCACCGGGTCGGCCGAGGTATCGCCCAACGGCCGGGGAGAGATATACATCTACGGCGAGCATTTCAGGACACCGAAAGAAGGGAACGCCTTAGCGAAGATCAGGGCGGAGGAATACCTCTGCCGTGAGCGTCGGTTCCACGGGGAGAGCACCATCCCCTACATCAGGCCGGGCTATCTTTTCGACCTTGAGGACCATTACCGGAGTGACGTGAATCGGAAGTACCTGACGGTGGAGATAGAGCACGAAGGGAACCAGGCGGCGTACCTGATTGCGGGGATACGGAAAGACCTTCACGACGCCGATCGGAAACCGTACTACCGGAACAGTTTCGTGGCGATTCATTCGGACGTCCAGTTCCGGCCGCCGCTGAAGACGCCGAAGCCCCGGTTTTACGGTACCCTCAACGCGCGGATCGACAGCGCGGGGACGGGGAAGTATGCGGAACTGGACGATCAGGGACGGTATAAGGTGAAACTGCCCTTCGATGAGAGTGGGCGGACGAACGGCAAGGCTTCGGCATTTTTCCGGATGGCCCAGCCGTACGCGGGGACCGATCACGGCATGCATTTCCCTCTTCATAAGGGAACAGAGGTGCTGCTCACCTTCACCGACGGAGACCCCGACCGGCCGATTATCGCCGCCGCAGTCCCGAACCCGGAAACTCCGAGCCAGGTTACGTCGGCCGACCAGTCCATGAGCAAGATCACCACCGCCGGCGGCAACAAGATCCACATCGAAGACCAGGAGGGGAAGGAGCGCATCCTGATGCACACGCCGAACCAGAACACATGGATGCGCATGGGGGCGCCCAATGACCCGCCGGCAGCGGCGTATTATCCGGGCTATCCTCCCTCTCCCGACGAGGGTATGGCGATCTATACGGCGGGAAAATGGCTTCTTCAGTGCGACGGGGACTGGGAGGTCAAAACGAACCAGAACGCAAAGGAATTCACGACGGGCCGGTTCGAAAAAGCCACCATCGGCATCACCCATGAACAGTATGTGGGCGTGAAGACCGATGTCATGGTCGGCGGCGCGGTAGAGTTGAACTGCGCATATAAAAAAGAATTCAAGCCGATACATGACGCCTTCGCCGCGGTGAAGAAAAAGATTTGCGGTGAGACAACGAAGCTGTCGGCACAGGAAACCAAGATGCAGGGCGAAATCACCAAGATGCAGGGCGAACTTACGAAACTGCGGGGTGATGTAACCAAACTTGACGGAGAGGTAACCAAGCTTGAGGGAGAAAAGACAGCGCTGAGTGGGGAAGTAACCAAATTGAACGGGTCGGTAACCAAGCTTGAAGGAGAAAAGACGGCGCTGGCCGGGGAAGTGACCAAACTGACAGGGGAAGTGACCAAATTGAACGGGTCAGTGACCAAGCTGGAGGGGGAAAACACCACCCTGCGGGGAGAGGTGACGAAGCTTACCGGAGAGGCGCTCAAGCTGGAGGGAGAAGCGACCGCACTGTCCGGGGAGAGCACGGAACTCACCGGTATGAAGACAATAATTTAGGAGCATTATGAAGATCTTCAAGAAGAACGAACATTCACTCCTCATCAAGACATTCGGGATCAGGAATACCCTGTACCTCGCGACGACGATCCTTGTGTTCTTCGACCTGACCAACCCCGATGATCTTCTGACGGAACAGGAGCTCTGGAAGGCCGTTCCCGGGCAGCTCGGGGGGGATGCCTTCCTGGATATGGGAATGGCGAAGCCGAGGGGGGAAGTTGTCGTTACGGGAAGCTGTTTTGCTCCGCGGGGCACCGAGCGGGTCGCGTCGGAGGTCTCCGTCCGGGTCGGCGAGAAGAGAAAGGCCCTGAACGTATTCGGTGACCGTTTCTGGGAAGAAAAAGGGGGGGTCCTGAAACTCATAAAAGATCCCAGGCCATTTGCCGAGATGCCCCTGACGTATCAGAATGCCTTCGGGGGCGACGATTTTAATGAAAATCCTCTCGGGAAGGGCATCCATCCCGTCGATTCGCCCGACGGCAGGAAAAGGATTCCCCTTCCCAATATCGAAGATCCACGGCATCTCATCGGCGCGCCGTCGGACCGGCCGAACCCGGCGGGATTCGGACCGATTGATCTCATGTGGCCCCAGCGCATGAAAAAACAGGGGACATACGACGATAAATGGAAAAATGAGCGATGGCCCTGGTTCCCCGATGACATGGATTACGAATTCTTCAACGTGGCACCGGAAGATCAGTTTATCGAGGGATTTTTCAGGGGAGACGAGACCATCGAAATCGTCAACATGCATCCCGACATGCAGGTTATCAATTCTCACCTTCCCCGCCTTCGCGTGCGTTGCTTCGTGACCAAAAAGAACGACCCCAAATCCGCCGCAGAAGACAACGAAATCTTTCAGGAGGTATCGACGCGGGTCGATACGGTCTGGCTCTTTCCCACGATCCTGAGGGGCGTGGTAATGTACCGGGGTACCACCGAGGTAAAGGACGACGAATTCGCCGACATTTCACGGATATTTCTCAGGTCCGAAGGGATGGACGAAGAACCGAAACCGATCGAGTACTATTACGAGGAACAGAAAAAGGCCATGGACCGGAAAGTGCCTGTCGATATGGCTCCTCTTGAGAAGGCGCAGAAGAAGATCGCCTCCGCGATCAAGCGGTTCAAGGATCTCCCGAAGGAACTGGAGACAAAGAAACTCCAGGCAATGGGCAAGGCGCCGAAGATGAAGCGCACGCCGGAGGAGATCACCGGCACGTCCCGGGAGCTCATCGCCAGCGGCATGGCCCTGGTGGACCGTCTGGAGTCGCAGGCACTGGGCATGCACGCCCAGTACGGACATCTTGTAAAGATCGATCTCGGCAAATTCGATGAAATCAGGCAGAAACTCACGAAGGTATCCGGCAAGATCGACAAGGCCATGGGCAAGATCGACGAGGCGCGGAAAAAAGGCGATGAGATGAAAAAGGAGATGTCCGAGCTCCTGAAACAGAACGTCTCTCCGGAGGACCTGAAGGCCGCGGGGATCGACCCGGATAACCTGATACCCGAGAAAACAGTCAATCCATGGCACGACCGGGGATTCCCTCTGGTCATCGGGTGGCGTAAAAACCTGGAAGGAGACCATGATACACTCAATAAGCTCTACCGTCTCGGCTTCAGCAGGCGAACAATAAAGCGCGGCTGGTTCGGTTTCAATCCCGACGAGCTGAGCGACGATGCCGCCGTGTGGGGCCTGAAGCCGGAAGAGGACGGAAGCGGCGGGGCGAAACCGCTCGTCATTCCCCGGGGGCTCGTCATGCCCCGGTTCGACGGGGCGACCCTCAATCGGATAAATGTCCGTTCCGGCGATTTAACCCGGCCGGACGACGATGTTCTCGTCCGGGATTCAGACGAAACTCCCCTGCCCCTCCTCGCGGACGAGGGAGCGCCTTTCGTATGTGTTCCCGGCGAACTCGAGGCCTGGCTGATTGAACAGGAGATCGGAGACGCATGCTCGGTTATCGCCATGAAGGACCCGTCGGAGAAGCCCGACAAGGAGGTTCAGCAGCAAATCGACGAAGCCCCCGTGTTTCTCGTCGTTATGACGGCGAAGGAATCCACATCGAAGGAAAAATGGGATCCCTGGGAAAAGGCGTTCCCCGCGGCGAAGCCGCTTGTCCTGCCGAAAGGCAGCGACATCTTCGATGAACGGAGCCGCGGCACGGACATCCGGCAATGGATCATGGAGGCGCTGCCGCCCGAGTATGCTCGGAAACATCAGATCGAGCCGGGGATCCCCGGTGAAGGCGAGGCGCCCGGAGCGTCACCCATGGCCGGCCTGGTACTTCCCGCCCTCGATGTCAAGGCCATGATAAAGTCGATGACCGATGAGATCAGGGCGTTTCATCAGCCGAAGATCGATGCGCTGACGAAGATGAAGGCGGAAATGGAGGGGCAGGCCAGGGACGCCATTCTCAAGGCTGGCAAGGACCCCGACGTCGTTCTTGCCGCAGGAAAGGCCGAGGCAAAGAAATCGTTTGCCGACATGGGAAATGAAATGTCACAGTCAATCGTGGAGAGCCGGGAGAAACTGAGGGCCGAGGGCCATCTCACCCCTGAGGTTGAAAAGAAAATGAACGATGCCGCCGCGCAGGTCAGCAGGATGGGTCAGGAGTCTGAACAGCGTTACCAGGCTGGTATGGAAAAGATAGAAGCCGGGAAAAAAGAGATTGACATAAAAAAGGCAAAA
>JAFGWZ010000196.1 GCA_016936905.1 Deltaproteobacteria bacterium
GTCTTCCGCACTGATCCTGAACCACCGCCATAATCACCGGCGCGCAGGCAAATGCCGTCAATCCAAGCGGAACAAGCAGTGGCAAAAGCATCACGTCCGGTGCATACAGGATGGCCAGCATAAAAAAGGACGATATCGGCATCGTCATCAGAAGGACAGAATGGCGGCCGATTCGATCGCTCAGTATACCTCCGAGCAATGTTCCCACAATCCCCGCAAGTTCGAGGACCGTCAGGCTTATCCCTCCCATCCACAAGCTTTTTCCCGATGACACAATATAAGTCGGAAGAAATGCCGCCAGCGTGCCGATCAAGAATCCCCGCGAAATAATGATGCCGGTGAGGGGGACCATGACCCCGCGCATGGAACGCCACACTTCTTTCAGGTTCTGCTGAGACTGGTATGGTGATTTGGAACTGAGCCCCTTGATGCGTATCAGGAGAAATATCGATGCCATGATCCCGACAGTCATAACGGGGTAACTGCCCTCCAGGCTGAGCGTGGTGACCGTCCACACCGCCAGTAACGGCCCGATTGTGCGGGCCATTTCCCCGCCCGTCATCCAGAAAGCCATCCCCCTGCCGAGACGAATACCCGAGAGTCGGGCTATCATGGGCGGCCCCAGCACGTGAAAAACCGCCGCGCTCACACCTGCCGTCAATAGTAATAAACAAAGTATTGAGTAGTTTGGGGCCATTCCTATCAGGCTCATTGCAATTGCCGTTACCGCGGGGGCTACAACCGCCAGAATGCCCAGTTCAAACCGGTCGGAGATGATTCCGATTACCGGGTTAAACATCGATGGCAGGCGGAATACGACGGTGAGCGTGCCTGCCAGAAACATGGAGAGCCCAAACTTGGAAATGAGCAGGGGCAGAAAGGGGGAGAGAAAGCTGGAGTATGTGTCATGAATAAAATGGCTGCCCGATATAAGTAAAACCTTGTCTGTCTGGAAATCGGAATCAGTTCCCTGCATCTGTCGTCCTGTGCCTCTCCGTTTTTATTCCAGGGGCTGTAACAAATTTTTCAGACACTATATGTCATTCCTCAGCAATACAAGGAATTTCTGACAGGCGGCGGCTCAATGACCTTGCGCAACGGGAAATGAAAGTAACACGACACGGGGACGGTGGTAATAGCGATACCTGTTCCCGTTCTGCATCAGTTCATTTTTCCCGGATGAGGAGGCGGTGGGTTTCCTGATAAATTATTTTTCGTGGGCCGACTGTAACAATTTCGACCGTTGAGCCGTTCATTTGGTAAATAATTCTGACCTTTCCGACCCTGAAACTTCTCAAATCCCCGAGTTCATCTTTCAATGCCTTTGAATTAAGATTTCTCATCGCTTCGCTCCTCTAAAGGACACTCCCCCCCCCCTTCGTTTCGACCTTCTCCTCCGTCTTTTCGGACATCCGCCTTTGATAGTTACGCAAAAGTCTGCATTCTGTCATTCCCGACTTGATCGGGAATCTATAACGAGCTTCAATTATTAGATTCCCTCTTTCGAGGGAATGACATGTCGGAAAGTATAGAACTTTTGCAGGACCATCGCCTTTGTCACTTCGAACGCCCACTCTGTCACTTCGAATTCCGATTTATCGGGATGAGAAGTCTTAAAGATTCCTCACGAAGAGGGTGGGAATAATCAGACGATTACCTTCCGGACCTCGTGCCAGGGAAGAACATGTGCTGTTGTACGTTTCTGAGAAGTGTCGCCGCCATACACGATGTAGCTTTGAATACGCCGTTTCTGCCCCGCGTCTTTCATACGATCCGAGAACCTCTTTAGGTTCTTAAAAAAGTCTTCGTTGATGGTGGTTCCCGATTTGATTTCCACGGCCGCAAGTTGTCGACCATGTTCCATAAGAAGGTCAATTTCCGGACCGCGGGCTTCTCTGTAATGGAATAGATTGGGCTCCATTCCGCTGTGTGCTCGGGCCTTGTAGATTTCCGATACGATCCAGCTTTCAAAGATGGCGCCCCGCAACGGGTGAAGACGAAGTTGGTCCGGTTCCCGGATTCCCAGCAAATAGCAGACAAGACCGCTGTCAAGGAAATGGAGCTTGGGGGTTTTGACCACCTGCTTGCGTATATTTGCATGCCATGCCGGGAGACGATGTATGATGTAACTCGTTTCCAGAACTGATATCCATGCGCGTACTGTATTGTGCGATACACCGGCATCGTTGCCCAGAGTCGAAAAATTCAACTCCTGTCCCGTTCGGCCGGCACAGAGTTTCAGGAAGCCGGAAAAGGATTGGAGGTCTGTGACATTAATAACCTGGCGTACGTCGCGCTGTATGTAGGTCGATGTATAGTCCGCCAGCCATTGATGTGCGGGGATGTTTTGGTCGTAAATCCTGGGATAGGAGCCTTTCCAAAGCAAAGAGAACAGATCAGATGGAGAATTGGGAAATCTACGGAGTTCTTCCAGGCTCGGCGGCAGAAGCACCAGAATGCCGCAACGCCCGGCGAGAGACTGTGAGACGGATTCCGACAGCCCGAAGTGCTGAGAACCGGTCAGTATGAACCGTCCCGGATCGGGGTGCCCGTCCACATCACTTTGCAAATAATTTAACAATTCAGGAACATGCTGGACTTCATCAATAATGACGTCGTGGGAATATTCTGCAAGAAACCCACGTGGGTCGTTTCGAGCATAATCCCGGGTGTCCAGAGCTTCCAAAGATACATAACGTCTGTTGGGATAGGCCATCCGGCACAGGGTAGTTTTCCCTGATTGCCGGGGTCCTGTCACTATGACCACGGGATAATAGCTGGTCAGTTCATTTAGTTTTTTTTCCAACGTGCGGTGTATCATGATGTGAAGGGTGCCATAGCTTTCATAATTTGTCAATTGAAATTACAATTTATGCATTAAGAGTTCTGAAGTTCGCTCGAAAACTCGTATTGTGTCACTTTATCTGTCATTTAAAAAGCCCACCCCTGTCATTTCAACCGCAGCGAGAAATCTTGCTTTTTTTGAAGCCGTGTCTCCTGTTTCATTCATTGCACCGGCTGTTTTTACCGTAGCTGAACGCGCAAAATGACTGGTTCTGAAGAGGCATTCGTGATATAAAATCAGCATGTTCCATAACGGAGACCCAGTGTTGAGACGTGAACGGATCACGGACAAAAATGTCCGTTTTCCCGTTTATGGCCGGTTTTTCGCGAAACAAAGGGCATCAATCGATGATATCCAGCTTCCGTAACGCAGTGAGCCGGTTGCATCCCACCGTCTTACTCCTGTTGAGCTACCTGGCAGCCATTGCTCTTGGCACGGCGGCGCTCATGATGCCCGTATCGACTGTAACGGGCGATATCAGCCTCATCGACGCCCTCTTCACGGCCACATCGGCCATCTGCGTGACCGGCCTGGAGCAGAAGCTATGTGTTAATCGAAATTATCGGCACAGAAAAATTGACATTTTTTGTAACTTCGAGTAATCAACTATATTCTAATGAACAGGGAAGTTATACATCTCACGTGATTGCAATTACTTGCCCTGTGGCATACATGAAAAAGGGGGGGGTGGAGGCACAATCCCGCCGAGGAACTGGGGTGTCTTCCAGTCCATAAAGAAATGTTGATTACCACGTATAACAAAATAAAGTTACCACGTAGCGTTCGTCCTGAAAATGACTGAACATGTGATTTTGCAGAGAGCACACGTCAGCATCGAGCACCGGAAACTGAACTCAACAGCCAGCGCTGTGGTGTGTCCTATTGAGACGCGCCTCTGGAGCTTTGTGTCATTAACCTCTTTTCATTCAGAGTTTGATCGGGAATCTGTAAATGGGTGTCAAAACCCGTTCTCAATACAATCGGGGTCAGATTCCCGTTTATATGGAAAGACTTTGAGAATATTAACGAACATTATACAATTATCACCTTCCGTGATCCGGGAGAAAGGAAATCTTAGATGAACCAGGAAAACAACAGGCACCAGTATCAACCAGGGTATACCAATTACAGGGACGATGAGATCAATCTCATCGACTATCTTCGGGTCCTATGGAAATGGAAAGTTTTCATCGCGCTCGTAGTTGCCCTGTGTGTTCTTGTGGTAGGGAGTATCATGTTTATAAAATATCCTACCCGATATGTGACCACCTGTACGGTTTCTCTCAGTTTTCCAGGCATTGAAAAACATGAAAATCCCGATGGAACGGTGTTTACGAAAGAACAGTTAATAACGCCCGTCTTGTTGAATCGTCTATATGACTTGCTGCATCAGGATATTGAAAACATCAAAGCCGGTGAATTACGGGGGATGCTGCAAGTGACATCTTTTATTCCTGCGGAAGTGAGGGCAAGGATTGATGAGGCGAAAAAGAACAATGAAATCTATCCTTTCTTTCCGAATCACTTCGTCATATCCCTGACAAGCGTAGGAAATCGTATCTTTTCGGATAGTGACAGAACCGCCATCCTTAACGGGGTAATCGATGAATACAGGAAAGACTTCGAGAAAAAATACAGGGAAGAGCCGCTGGTCACCATCAATTTTCCGAAAAATTTCCTGGAACAGTATGACTATCAAAGCATCCTGACAGTATTCGAAACAAAAATAGACAATTTATTGCAGTATTTGAATTCGAAGATACAGAAAGCCGGATACTACCGGGACACGGAAACCGGCCTTTCGTTTACCGACATACGGGATGATTTACGGATTTTGAAAGATGTGGAGTTAAAAACCGTAATTGCCAACGTGGACACGCTGCACATGGTGAGAGACAGGGAAGATACCGTTAACCAGTATATGTACAAGATCAAAGAAATCGAGATTCTTGAAAAGAAGAAAAAGGAAGAGGCGAAAGCAGTCAGGGACTTGCTGAAAGTAGCTGAATCGATCAGATACTATGCCGTTAGCGGAGATTCATCGGTGAAGAGGTCGGAGGGAAGCACCAACCTCGTCATCGATTCGTCGTTTATCGAAAACCTGGTGAAAAATGATTATTATTCCTATCTGTTAAAACAGGCGCTGAACGCTGAAGTCGCCGCCAGGAACCTAAATGTCGATAAAGAATATCTGCAAAATAGAATAGGCATTTTACAGAATCAAGCCAAGAATAATAGCGGCAAGCTCAACGAAAAAGTTTCCACTGAGATGAAATCAACGTTACAAAGAATTCAAGAGAAAATCCAATCGGCGGCGAATAAGGCGAATGAACTCAACAAAAGTTATCTGAGCAGCATCATAACAGGGGTGGCCCGGATCATCGGGGAGCCGGAAACCCAGGCGAAACGATCGGTCGACCTGACAAAAAGGCTTCTTCTGGTCGGTATTGTTGCATTATTCGGAGCAGTTTTCCTTGCCTTTTTTATCGAGTACATACAAAATGCCATATCGCATAAAAAGACCGAAGGATAAGACATCGGAATAGTGTTCGTGCCGCATTCAGAGAGAGGTTTGCATAACAAGCTTTTTTGTCATTCCCAACGTGATTGGGAATTTATAAATCGTCGTAATGATTAGATTCCCGCTTCCGCGGGGAATGACGACGAACATGGCAATGGCCGCTCCCGCACCCTCATTAGATTCCCGTTTTCACGGGAATGACATTCAGGTATTTACGGACATTATGCAAACTTTTTGTAAGAACATTATGCAAACATCTCTTCATTTCGAAAGCTTTGCATATCGTCATTTTATGTCATTCCGAGGAGCTATAGCGACGAGGAATCTTAAAGATCCCTCGCTCTGCTCGGGACAAGGATTTCTCCCTTCGGTCGAAATGACATATGCCGACATTGTGCAAAACTTTCATTTCACCTGTTGACATGTTTTTTTATTTATGCGATTATGCCAATACATAAATTTATTCAATATATGATGATTAAATTTAGTCATTGATAAAGGTCATTATGGATATTCGTTTACAACCCCATAATATTCATTTGGAAAACCCCGAATTGTTTTTATGTGAAGACCCGCATCTCAAGCAACTTGGAAAACAGGCATTGTCGCACCGTTCTTACCTGCTGGACCTGCTGCCGCGGAACAAACCGGGAATTTACACCCTGACTGGGGCGCGTCAGATCGGCAAAACCACACTGTTGAAACAGTGGATGAATGACCTTCTTTCCAGCCGTGTCAACCCGGAATCGATTGTGTACTTTACCGGTGAAATCATTGATGATCATCATGTCCTCATACGATTGCTGACGGATGTACTGGAGGATATGCCCCATAATGAGTTACGTTATATACTGCTTGACGAGGTTACTTATATTAAGGACTGGGATAAGGGGGTTAAGTTTTTAGCAGACGCAGGCATGCTTGAAGACGCCGTGCTATTCATCACCGGTTCAGATGGTGCCATCATCAAGGAGGCGCGAATGCGCTTTCCCGGGAGACGAGGAAAAGAGCAATCCGTTGATTTCCATATGTATCCCCTTAACTTTCTTGAAACCGTTCGATTAAGAAAACGGCTGTCGGCGGAGGCGGTTGAAGCCCTTGTATTGTCAGATGATGCAGAGAGTGATTTTGTTGAAAAGCTCTATGAGGAATTTGAGAGTTTTCTGATGCACGGGGGATTTCTGACGGCCATGAATGACTTGGAAATACATGAGTGCATTATGCCGGCGACATTTTCGACATACAGTGACTGGATACGCGGGGACATGTTAAAAAGAAATAAACAAGAGCGTTACCTCTTCGAAATACTGGGAGCGATCGTAAAGAGATATGGCAGCCAGGTTACCTGGAATTCTCTCGCAAAAGATCTTTCGATTGATCATCCCCGGACTATTGCTGATTACGTAAACCTGTTGGAAGAAATGGATGCCGTATTTGTTCAATCTGCGATTATAGAAGATAAACTCGCGGCCGCGCCAAAAAAAGCCAGAAAGTTGATGTTTGCTGATCCGTTTATTTATCATTCAATAAAGTCATGGCTTGAGCCGACGAGAGATCCCTTCAAGGAACAGGTCGTAAATGTATTGGGTAGTTCGGGGCAGACTTCCGAACTGGTGGAAGCAACGGTGATCACCCATTATCGAAGAGCGTTCGATACGTATTACATAAAGGCGGAAGGGGAAGTCGATATCGCGTACGTTGACGGCAAGACATTCTTCCCCGTAGAAATAAAGTGGGCACGACAGATTCGGCCGAAAGATCTGAAGCAGATTTCTAAATATTCAA
>JAFGWZ010000197.1 GCA_016936905.1 Deltaproteobacteria bacterium
GAAGGCCTGATTGTTTCCCACGCCAGAACCGTTGGGCTCGCTATAAAGACGGACGAATATGTTCCGACGATGATGCCGACCAGGAGCGCAAAGGCGAAGTCGTGAATAACGGCTCCTCCCAGGAAAAACAACGCGGCGACGACGAGAAGCGTCGTGCCCGACGTCAATATCGTTCTGCTCAGGGTCTGATTTATGCTGCCGTTGATGATGTCCGCCAGCGGCTGCCGCCTCTGTGTTCGCAGGTTTTCCCGTATCCTGTCATACACAACGATGGTGTCATTCAGAGAGTATCCTATTATTGTGAGCAGCGCCGCAATGATCGGCAGGGTGAATTCCTTGTCGAGCAATGAAAAGATTCCCACCGTGATGGTGACGTCGTGAATCAGGGCGATGATTGATCCCACGGCGTAGCGGAATTCGAATCGCCACGTAATATATATAAGAATGCCGAGCATGGCGTAGATCATGGCCAGCACGCCTTTTTCACGGAGGTCTTTTCCCACCTTGGGACCGACGACTTCGACTCTCCATATCTCAAACGCTCCCGCCGGATAGGCGGTGGCCAGCGCCTCTTCAATCATATCGGACAGACCTTTCAGCTCTTCCGATGATTTCTCCGTCTTGATGAGGTATTCGTTGTCGCCTTTATATCCGAACTGCTGTATGACGCTCTTTCCGAGATTAACGGTTTTCAAAGCGGTGCGTATTGTTTCGGCCGTGGTGGCTTCCTTGAATTTGACTTCAACAAGTGTGCCTCCGGCAAAGTCTATGCCCAGGTTCGGCCCGCTGTGCAGGATCAACGACGCAATGCTGATCACGATCAATGCCATGGAAATTGCAAAAGCGATCTTCATCTTTCCGACGAAATTTATGTTTGTCCCGGGTTTAATCAGTTCCATCCGATGCTCCTCTTCATCAGGCTGAAGGCGAAAGGCCAAAGGTTAAAGAATATTCATTTATTCCTTTTACCTTGAGTCCAAAGCAAAGCCGTGGGCCTGTCATATGCTGACCGCGTTAACCTTTCTATGCCATACATAATAGTCGTAGATAATTCTGGTTACGAAGATCGCCGTAAACATGCTGCAGACGATACCGATACTCAGCGTAACAGCGAATCCCTTGACGGGGCCGGTGCCGAACTGAAACAGAACCAGCGCCGCGATCAGTGTCGTTATGTTGGCGTCTACGATCGTGAGCAGCGCTTTTGAGTATCCTCCGGCGATTGCCGCCCGGGGCGATTTCCCCAGTCGGAGTTCTTCTCTTATACGTTCAAAGATGAGGACATTGGCATCCACCGCCATGCCGATGGTGAGAACGATACCGGCGATTCCCGGAAGCGTCAGTGTCGCCTTGAAGGCTGCGAGCGCCCCGAGAATGAGAATGATATTCAGAATGAGGGCTATGTTTGCGACGATTCCTGAATAGCGGTAGTATATGACCATGAACACGATGACAAGAAGGCCGCCGACGATGATGGAGAGCATCCCCTTGTCGATGGAATCCTGTCCGAGAGACGGACCGACAGTCCGCTGTTCCAGAATCTTAACCGGCGCGGGGAGGGCTCCAGCCCTGAGAACGATCGCGAGATCGCGGGCTTCTTCCATAGTAAAGGCCCCCTCGATTATCGCGCTGCCGCCGGATATCTTTTCCCGTATTTCGGGAGCGGAATGGACGATGTCGTCGAGTACGATGGCCAGCCGCTTCTTGACATGTTCCCCCGTTATTCGTTCAAAGTCCTGTGCACCCTGTTCGTTGAATTTGAGCGCCACGTAGGGCTCTCCGAATCTGTCACTGATCTTGACCTGGGCGTTTTCGAGGGAGTCGCCCGTCATGAGCGTTCTCTCGAAGAGCAGATAGGGAATCTTCCTCCGCTGCTGTGTAGCGCCGTCAAACCGGTATCCGTAAGCGACGATGCTTCCGGGAGGCGGATTTCCGGTTCTGAGGGCGTCATCAAGGCTGTGTTCTTCATCAACCAGTTTGAATTCGAGGAGAGCGGTCTTTCCGATAAGGTTGATCGCCCGTTTAGGGTCTTTAACGCCCGGCAGCTGGATGAGAATTCGAGCATCACCCTGAGGAATTATCTCAGGTTCCGCCACGCCGAATTGATCGATTCTGTTGCGAATGGTTTCGAGGCTCTGTTCCACGGCAAACTTTTTGATCGAGTCTTTATGTTTTGCCGAAAAGGCAAGAACGACCGTTTCTTTACCGTCTGCCATGTTAGACGATTTTCTCTCAAGGTTGGGAAACTGGTCTTTGATGATTTCGTCAAACCGGCTGATTGCCTCCTGGTTCGGCAGTTCGATTGATATCATGGAGCCTTCGATCCGGTCAAGGTTTCTGAATCGAACCCTCTTTTCCATCAGGAGATTCTTGAGGGCGTTCATCGTCCGTTCCACCGCGCTTTCCACCGCCTTATCCGTTTCAACCTCGAGGACGAGATGCATTCCTCCCCTGAGGTCGAGACCAAGGCGAATCCTGTCGACGTAGTTTGTCCAGAATGCCGGCAGCGACGATGTAATCGACGGCATCAAGTAAAAAATGCCGGCAAGGGCGATGATTGCTGCGACAACAGCACGTACCTTGATATTCTTCTCCATTCGCTTTTCCTCTCGGGGTTATTCTTTCTGGGCCTTCTGTGTTACCGCCGCTATATGATTGCGGGAAACTTTTACCCTCACCTTTTCGGAAATTTCGAGAGTGGCGATTGTTTCCGTCAGGGCGGTTACTTTCCCGTGCAGCCCCCCGGCGGTTACCACCATGTCGCCATGGCCGAGATTATCGAGCATCTCCCGCACCTGTTTTTGTCTTTTTTGCTGGGGCCGTATCAGCAGAAAGTAAAAGATTCCAAAGATGAGAACCATCAAAATGATAAAATGCAATTCTCCTCCCTGCTGGGCACCTTTGCCGGCTGATCCCATCGCATACGCTAAGCCTGTCATGACTGTGTCTCCTTTTCGGTTTAAATATTCCTTGATGTATTAAGAGGTTTGCATAACTGACTTTTTGTCATTCCCAACTTGATTGGTAATCTATAAGTAATCGTAATGATTAGATTCCCGCTTCCGCGGGAATGACATTTACGTTATTTACGGACATTATGCAAACCTTTCATTACTCTGTTCTGTCCGATGCCTGTTTCTTGAAACGGTCTCTGAATGCTCCATAGGCATCGTGGCGAATCGCTTCCCTTATCTGCTCCATAAGTCGAAGGAAATATCTGACATTATGAATCGTATTCAAAACCACCCCCAGGATCTCTTTCGCGACAAAGAGATGACGTAAATACGCCCGGGAATAATTTCGACAGGTGTAACAGTCACAGGTGCTGTCGAGAGGTGATTCGTCATTACGGTAACGAGCGTGCTTTATAACAACCTTTCCTTCATTTGTAAATAACATTCCGTTTCGCCCGTTCCGTGTGGGGAGAACACAATCGAACATGTCGATACCGTGATGAACGCAGTCGACAATATCTTCCGGTGTGCCGACTCCCATGAGATACCGGGGCTGTTCCGCCGGCAGGAGCGGAGCCGTCGCTTCGACAATTTCGAGCATGAGATCTTTCGGTTCTCCCACACTTAAGCCTCCGAGGGCGTATCCTTCAAACCCGATGGAGGTCAGCTCGTCGATCCCCCTTCTCCTGAGTTCATGATAGGTTCCCCCCTGAACGATGCCGAAGAGGGCCTGGCGGGTGTTTGTGTGGGCCTCTCTGCACCGCCGTGCCCACCTGTTGGTCAGGTCGAGGGATGTTCGGGCGTAGTCAAAGTCCGCCGGGTAGGGAGTGCACTCGTCAAAACACATCATGATGTCGGCGCCGAGGGCTTCCTGTATCTCAATAGCGGTTTCGGGGCTGATGAAATGGCGCGAACCGTCGATATGAGATTGAAAGGCCACGCCTTCCTCGGATATCTTTCGGAGGGCGCCGAGGCTGTAAACCTGAAAACCGCCGCTGTCGGTCAGAATAGGCCTGGGCCAGTTTATAAACTGGTGAAGCCCCCCGAAGGTACGTACAAGGTCGTGTCCCGGCCTGAGATAGAGGTGATAGGTGTTTGCCAGGATAATTTCCGCGCCGAGATCACGAACCGTTTCAGGAAGAAGCCCCTTGACCGTGCCCTGTGTTCCCACGGGCATGAAGATGGGTGTCGTGATATCGCCGTGGGGCGTCGAAATCCTTCCCAATCGTGCGTTGGATGTTCCGTCTTTTTTGCGCAGTGTAAAATTAAAATTCATAATCCACTCATACTATGATCATGCAGTCTCCGTAGCTGTAAAAACGGAAGTTTTCCCTGATGGCCGTCTCGTACGCTTCCGTTATCAGATCTTTTCCGGCAAAGGCGCATACAAGGAGAAAGAGCGATGATCGGGGAAGATGAAAATTGGTGATAAGACGATCCACTTTCTTGAACCGATACCCCGGGTAAATGAAGAGGTCTGTCCACCCCTTCGCGGCCGGGACGGTTCCATTCCC
>JAFGWZ010000198.1 GCA_016936905.1 Deltaproteobacteria bacterium
CAGTAATGTCCTGATATGTGATCCGTCCACATCGGCATCGGTCATGATAATTACTTTATGATACCGGAGCTTGCGAACATCGTAATCATCTTTTCCGATTCCCGATCCGAGGGCGGTAACAATAACCTTGATCTCTTCATTGCTGAGTACCTTGTCGAACCTGGCCTTTTCTACATTGATAACCTTCCCTCTCAGGGGAAGAATCGCCTGATTCTTCCTATCCCGTCCCTGTTTTGCCGACCCGCCCGCAGAGTCACCCTCAACGATATAAATTTCGCTCAATGACGGGTCGCGTTCCTGACAGTCCGCCAGTTTTCCAGGAAGTGACGACACCTCGAGAGCCGATTTTCTCCGCGTCAGCTCACGGGCCTTCCGTGCCGCCTCCCTGGCCCGGGACGCATCGAGGGACTTACCGACGATCTGCTTTGCAACTGCAGGATTTTCTTCAAGATATGTTCCCATTTTCTCATAGACGATTCCCTCGACCAACCCCTTG
Source organism: Deltaproteobacteria bacterium (assembly GCA_016936905.1). Taxonomy (GTDB): domain Bacteria; phylum Desulfobacterota; class Syntrophia; order Syntrophales; family UBA6807; genus DSDU01. Next base: position 497 of record JAFGWZ010000198.1, read on the forward strand.
ATATCACTGTTCCCCAGTTTGGTCTTCGTCTGACCCTCGAATTGAGGACTCGACAGTTTCACGCTGATGACGCAGGCGAGCCCTTCCCGGATATCCTCTCCCTTGAGGGACTCTTTCCCGTTTTTCAACATGTTGTTAGCAACGGCATAGTTATTGATGACCCTCGTCAGGGCGGAACGGAAACCGATAAGATGGGTCCCCCCCTCCGTCGTGTTGATGCTGTTCGCGTATGAAAAAACATTCTCTGCATAGGTATCGTTATACTGTATGGCCACCTCAACTTCGCAGTCTTCCTTTGACCCGCTTATCAGGACGGGCTTCTTGTGAAGCACTTTTCTGTTTCTGTTGATGTATTCGACAAACGAAACGATGCCGCCCTTGTAATAGAACTCCGTCATTTTGTCATTTCGCTCGTCGGTGAGATTTATTTTCACCCCTTTGTTCAAAAATGCCAGTTCCCTCAATCTATTTGAAAGGATGTCAAAACTGAAATCCATTTCTTCGAATATCTCACCGTCGGGCTGAAATGTTATTTTTGTTCCTTTCCGTTTTGTTGTTCCCACTTCTTTCAGTGGTTCAACGGGCACGCCTCTATGATATGACTGGCGATACACTTTACCGTCACGGCGAACCTCGAGGTCAAGATACGTTGAAAGGGCATTAACAACTGAAACACCGACACCATGGAGGCCACCTGATATCTTGTAACTTTCGTTGCTGAACTTTCCACCTGCATGGAGCTTCGTCATTACGACTTCCGCGGCAGATACCTTTTCAGTTTTATGCATATCAACGGGTATCCCCCGTCCATTATCCTCAACGGATACGCTATTATCGACCCGTATTTTTATATCAATCCTGTCACAGAATCCTGCCGATGCTTCATCGACACTGTTATCAACAACCTCATAGACAAGGTGGTGCAGTCCATCTCTTCCAGTACTGCCGATATACATGGCAGGCCGCTTTCTGACCGCTTCCAACCCTCCCAGTACTTTGATACTATCCGCACTATATGTACTCATAATTGCTTACTGCTTACCTCTCTTACAGCCTCAAGGGCATAATAATACACTTAAAACTATCGTTCCCCGCTTCTCTCACGATAGCGGGCCCCTGAGACTCTCTCATCTCAAAGGATATTTCCTTCTCATCAACAACGTCCACTGCATCTATGAGATATTTTACATTATACCCAACCTCAAATTCCTTTCCCGAATAGATCACATCCACTTCATCATGCGCTTCCCCGATATCGGTATTCGTTGAACTGAGAACCATCTTATTATTGTTGATCTGAATCTTCACACCACTGAACCGATCGCTGGAAATAACACCCATTCTCCGCAACGAGTGCAGCATATCCTCCTTGTTCACCACCAACTCTACTCCCTTTTCCGTCGGAATTACCTTCTCATAATCCGGATAATCGGAATCGATAAGACTCATTTTCAAGATGGTATTATTTTTTTTAAGGATACATACTCCCGTTTTAATCCCAATATCAACGATTCCGTCTTCATCCTCGAGAAGTTTTCTCATCTCCCCGACTCCTTTTCTTGGAATGATAATTCCCCCGGAACCGATATCGATATCCGCTCCATCATCCAGAGGCATCTTCACGATTGACAGCCGATGGCCGTCTGTTGCCACCATCTCAATCGCTCCCCTCTCAATCTTTAAAAAGACGCCGTTCAAACTGATTCTCATCTCATCGGTTGAAATAGCAAAGTATGTCTTATTTATCATTTCACGAAGCATTCCGCTCTTTATCCGGGAATACACCACTCCCTCTTCCTCGGATACGTCGGGAAAATCTACAGCCGGAATACCGGGGAGACGAAATTCCATCTTGCCACACGTAACATTCATCCAGTTATTATCGAGCTTCTTTACATTCACTCGTTCTCCCTGGATCTCCCTGATCATTTCGTAAAGTTTCCGCGCCGCAATCGTTATATCCCCCTGCGTGACAACGTCGGCCTCATAGGTTGCAACCAGCCCCACCTCGCGATCAGTGGCGACAACTGTTATCTGATCATCACCGGTTTTTAATAAAAGATTATTCAGAATAGGCATTGTTGATTTTCTTTCCACAATACCGAGTGTTTTCTGGACAGACTCCAAAAACGTACTCCTGTCAATATTGAATTCCATCGATCCACCTATCCTTTTCTTTATTTAATCAGATAATAAATATTAATTAGTATTAGTAACATATCCTGTTGATATGTTTATAACTTTAATTATATATGTATTATGGTTAGTTACAGTTATACTGGCTGTTGATTTCATATCAACGCCCCTGTGAAGAATAGTTGAGCAATGACCGTTCGATCTCCTGTACGATCTTCCGCGTCGTTTCATCCCGTTCAATAAGTTTTGCGATTTTGTTATATGCGTAAATGACTGTCGAGTGATCCCGTCCCCCTATTTTTGCCCCGATATCGGGAAAAGAAGAACGTGTCAGTTTACGGGACAGATACATGGCAATCTGTCGGGGGAGGACAAGATTTTTGCTTTTCTTCTGAGATTTGATATCAACAGTTTTTATATTGAATTTTTCAGTAACCGTTTTAATGATTTCATCTACCGTAATTGATTTACCTTCACTCTGTTTAAGGACCTTTCTTAATACCTCCTTGACGAGATTCATGTCGATTTCTCTCGATGTTAACGATGAAAAAGCGGCAATGCGCGTCAAAAATCCTTCGAGTTCACGAATATTGGAATTAGTAGCATTTGATGCGATATAGTATGCCACACTGCCGGGCAGTACAATCGAATTTTCCTGAGCCTTTTTTTCTATGATTGCCACCCGTGTTTCAATTTCAGGAGGTTGAATATCGGCAATCAGGCCCCATTCGAAACGGGACCGCAGGCGTTCTTCAAGATTCGGTATTTCCTTTGGAAATTTGTCACTTGTGACAACAATCTGTTTCCCTGAGTCATGTAATGTATTGAAGGTATGAAAAAACTCTTCCTGTGTACGTTCCTTGCCGGCGATAAATTGAATATCGTCAATAAGGAGCGAATCTATCTTCCTGTACTTTTCTCTGAATTTTGACATTCTGTCATATCGGATGGAATTAATCAGTTCATTCATAAATTCTTCCGCTGATACATACAGAACGTTGGTATTAGGATACATGTTTGCCGTCAAAAGTCCGATGGCATTCAATAAATGGGTCTTTCCAAGTCCGACGCCGCCATAGATGAAAAGGGGATTATACGCCCGGGCGGGTTGCTTGGCAACGGCGACTGACGCCGCGTGAGCAAACTGGTTCGATGCGCCAACGACAAAACGGTCAAAACTGTAGTTCGGATTAAGGGAAGGGTGAATTCTGTGTTGTGTGACCGGCTGAGAAGTTGAAGGTTGGCGTATCTGTTTGCCGCTGTTATCTTCTGCGGAGGGGGCTATCTCCGCTTTGTTGACAACCAGGTTAATGTTGACCTCCACCCCTACTACGCGCGAAAGCGAGTCGTGGATAGAGGAAAGGTAGTTTTCCGTTATCCAGTCTTTAAAGAATTTATTCGGGACGGATAGAAATATGGTATTCCCATCGGCTGCCGCGATCCTGAGCGGTCGTATCCATGTGTCAAAATTCTGAGGACTTATTTTTTCTTTCAGAATGGATAGATTTTTTTTCCAGAGCTCTTCCAACGGTTCTACCTTATAAACAATTTTATCAACAGGTGTGGATAAATATATTACTATATATAATCATGATGGTACTCATACTTTTTCTTTTTTTATGGTTTAACGTCCATAATCAGGTTTATGAGCCGGTTAAGCTCGTCCATACTTCGATACCGGATCTGAATCGCCCCACCCTTTTTCGACTGGCTGATCTGAACCCTGGTCATAAGCAGGTGCGACAGGTCATTTTCAAGCGATACGACAGACTCGCTTTTTTCAGGTATTTTTTTTGTAACCGCTACCTCTTTGATTTTTTTTGACAGCGCTTCGGCTTCTCGAACGGAGAGACCCTTGCGCACGATATCTTTCAGTGCCTCTTCCTGTTGCTTCGGTGAATCGAGAGAAAGAAGTGCCCGGGCATGACCTGCCGAAATCGTTTTAGCAATGAGTTCATTCTGAACGGAATGCGGCAGCTTCAGCAGTCTCAGCGAATTTGCCACAGTAGATCGGTCTTTACCTGTCCGTTCCGAAATCTCTTCCTGTGACAGCATGAACCGCGTTATGAGGTTATGATACGCATGCGCCTCTTCTATGGGATTCAGGTCTTCACGCTGGATATTTTCTATCAGTGAAAATTCGGCGACCTCTCTGTCGTCAGCCTCCTTTATGATAATCGGTACGTCCTTGAGACGGGCCGCCTGGGCTGCCCGCCATCGTCGCTCCCCGGCGATGATTTCGTACCCGTCGTCGATCTTTCGTACCACGATGGGCTGTATGATACCACTCTTTCTGATGGATTCGACCAGCTGCTTTTGCTCGTCGCCATCGAAAAATTTTCTCGGCTGAAACTTGTTCGGTTTCAGCTCTTCGATGCCGCAGGTCGTGAAACGGGGTGTACCATCGCTGCTGTCGACGAGATCGGAAAAGAGGGCGCCGAGGCCTTTTCCGAGACTATCTTTCCTGGTCATCTAGTTCCTCCGGTCGGATAAAATTTCCTGTGCGAGCGCCATGTACGAGAGAGCACCGCGGCAGTTTATATCATACAGAACGATGGGCAGTCCATGACTCGGACATTCCGACAGACGGACATTTCGCGGAATGACTGTTTTGTAAACACGAGATCCGAAATACTTCCTTACTTCATCGGCAACACGGTGGGAAAGGCGGTTTCGCGTATCGAACATGGTCAATAACACCCCCCCCAGGTTGATCGAGGGATTGAAATTGATCTTTGTCAGCTTGAGAGTATTCAACAACTGGCCGAGGCCCTCCATGGCGAAATATTCGCATTGAAGCGGAATAATAAGATAATCGGAGGCCACGAGAGAATTAATCGTCAAAAAGCCGAGCGAGGGAGGACAATCGATGATGAGGTACTCGTATGATGAATTGAGACCCTTGAGGGCTTTTTTGAGTTGATGTTCCCGATCTTTCAGCGAAACGAACTCGACCTCGACACCGATGAGATCCTGGGTAGAAGGAATAACATCGAGCGTCGGTATCTGGGTCGGCACGATGGCATCGGTGAGGGGAATTCCGCCGGCAAGGACATGATAGAGATTTTTTCCCTGAATTGTGCTTTTGTCGATGCCTATTCCGCTGGTGGCGTTGCCCTGTGGATCACAATCTATCAGCAGGGTCTTCTTTTCTGCGGTAGCCAGTGACGCCGAAAGATTGATGGCCGTCGTTGTCTTGCCGACCCCCCCTTTTTGATTCGCTATACATATGATTTTTCTCATATTATCTATGATTCAACCACCATAATCTACGCTCAGGATAATCTGAAAAAGATTAGCACAAAAATGCTTGAATGAGAAGCTATAAAATAAATTTGAGGACCATCTTTCCTTTGGATTCATTCCCCATGAGGAAGGGGGAAGGCGGCAGGAGTCTCAGGGCTAAGTATTCGGGGCCCAAGGCAAAAAAGCCCTATGGTACCCGGGCACATGAATGAGCATGACCGGCAGTAAAAGAGTTTTCCACAGGTCATGTTGCTTGAGTGACTGTGAGTCATTACCATGAAGGAAGGAGGCGACGGTTATTTTCTGAAGAGAAGAATCGATCTGCTGTCTCCCGTAAACGGGAGTGTAATGTCGTGGCGCTCGGGGGGGGATATACCGAGCCGTGCTGCGACGGGACGGCACGCCGCCAGTTCTTCTTCCGCATTCGGTCCTTTCATTGCGATCAGCGTTCCTTCCGGGGCCACAAAGGGGCCCCCGAGCTCGAGAAACCGTGGCAACTTGAATGATGCCCGTGAAATGACCACGTCGAACGGGCGATTCCCGAAGGTTTCTATTCTCTCATTGAAAACCGAGACGTTGCTAAGGTGAAGCTTGCGGATAAGGTGTTTAAGAAAGGACACTTTTTTTCGCGACCCATCGACAAGGGTCACCTGCAGGGCATCCATGGCAATCTTTATGGGAAGGCCGGGGAACCCGGCGCCTGAACCGATGTCGAGCAGATTGAGCGCCGTTTTTTCAATAAAGGGAACGACCGCGAGCGAATCGATAAAGTGCTTTACAATCAGGTCCCGCGGGGCGGAACGTGATACGAGAGACAGTTTTCTGTTCCAGAAGATAAGTTCATCATGATAAAGCCGGAACAACACACATTCACGTTCACCCAGGGGGCACCCCACCGCCCGCGAACCTTCCATAAGAATGTTGTCAACGCCCTTCTTCATGCTATCCACCCTCTCCGTTGTCGGTCATTGTACCTCACCTTTCGGGTTTTATAAATACGAGGCATCATATAATGTACCATAATGATATATTGACTTCGCACATTTCAAAGTACTTCTGTAAAAAGAAAGATTTGACATGTAGACGGAATTTTCCTATATATAGCCTCCCATGTAAACCCAATATCTTGTCAAAAGAAGATGTTACTGTCATTCTATACACGGATTGCCGTGTTATTTCTGTCTGAAACAGGATAATCTATTCGCTATGGAGGTGTGATGATGAGAAAACTGACGGTAGTATTCGTGTTGTTATCATTGGTGCTGGTATGGTCCTGCGGAGGGGGATCGGAAGATAAAAAAGCGCCGAAGGCGACTGCAGAGAAGACGACAAAAAAATATTCCCTTAAGACGCAGGAAGGGATGATGAAAAAATTACAGGAATTTGGAATCAGCGTTCCTGCAGAACTGGTTTTTATCGAAATTACCAAAAATTCGTCTGATTATGTCGCTAAATTTGAAAAAGAAGGTATCGATGAGCCTGTGAAAGCAGGCCTGGATAAGTGGTATGCCGGGCTTATTTCTCACCTGACGGCAAACGGCTGGAAAAAGCGAGATGTCAGGGTGAATGATACAATGTTCGGTGCGGTGTATAATCAGACCATATGCAGGAAGCCGCGAGGCGGCGGCAGCACCTTGTCGGATATGCTCGATATTACAACAGTATATGATTTGGAAAAAAAGAAATACACGCTCTATGTCAGCCCTGCTGCATATTAGAACATCCGGTCGACGCCCGTTATGGGCGTGCGTCGATAAAAAAGGTTGGGTCATGGCAGGATTAGTATTCCTGATACTGTCCTGCCATTCCGATTATGTCAGCCTGGATTACCGTGTCCATCACGGTGCCTGCTGGAACAATGATCATTCCCGTATAGCCTTTGTTGCTTCAAAAAAAGCATATTTGAGAGCAACGGGCCTGGCAAGGCTGCCGGACGGAGGGATTCCGAAATATCTGATAGACGATATGGGGCTGTATGTTTTTACCCCTGAAGATCAGCATTTAAGCCGGCTCGTTGATTTTAATGATTTGACCCACCGGCTTAGTTCCAGCCGTTCCCTGTGGAAGGTAAAAATCGCCTTCGACGATTCTCTGGTCCATTACTCCGTTACACCGGTGACCGAATGGGCGTTTTACCTGAAGCACGCCAAAAGTCCCGATGATTCATTGGTGATATCCAACCTGCAGAAAAAATATGAAAAGACGTATGCCGTTGATATAAATACAAAGAACGTGGTGGAAACGGACCCGGCGCTGTTGCAGTCTCTTTATAAAAAAAGCAGCACAAACAATAAAATCGGTCTTACCGCATTCAATAAATATTTGGCGGATATTCCTTTGAGCGAGTGGGGGCTGGTGGTCCGGGAGATACACCCCAAATCCGAAGAGGCGTATATTGAAGAAACGATATTCTTATACAACTCATCGTCTGAGACCCGCCGGGCGGTAATCGAGCAGATCATCTCAAAAAAAAGTAAAACGGAAATAAAGGCCATCCTGAAAAAAATGGATGACTATGCGCAGAGTCTCAAGGGATTGAAAAAGAAGGAATATGAAATATATTCGGAAGATACGTATAAACGGATTCAAAGCCTGCTGTAACATTTTGTGTTCTCTCTGTGTCTGCCTTTTCATCTCCAGTCCCTGCGGGGCGCAGTCACCGCCACCCGGCTGGGTTGAAATCAGCCTGGTGGATACCATCCCCTATGTCCAGTTCGGCACGGATCATATTGCCGATAAACGCTACCCACCGTCGGCCTGTTTTGATGCCGATATTGCCACGTGCTGGGTGTGCGGTACCACTGGCACGGATACGTCTTCACTGTATCTCAGACTGCCTGAAAGAGACAACCTGGTAGTTAACCTGTTTGCCGGATATGGGAAAAATAAAAAGCTGTATGAGATGAACGCCCGTCCGAAATCGATCAGGCTTTCGGTCTTTGCCGCGGTGAACCCGGAGGGCTTTGTGTCGGAAAATGCCGTGCTGTATAAAGCGATGAGGTTTTCAGAAACCAGAACCGTTCATATATCAGGCGGATTCGGCGTCCAGTCCATGCCACTGGATTTTGCGCCTCAGGATGTGGCGGAATTTAAAAACAGGGTGTTTCGGCAATATGATAAGAATTTCAAAATTCCCAGAGCCGATTCATGCCTGATCTTGAAGATTGAGATGATGGACATCCGTCCCGGGAGCAGGTATAAAGACATCTGCATCTCCGAAATATATTTCAATGACTGCCTTCTTTCCCCCGAGGCAAAGCGGCGTTCTCCCGTCAAGAGCGTCTACCTGAACCGGGCGGAGAACGAACTGTTGGTGGATGATGCGGACGACCGCGGTATATCAGTCTATCGTGACATGGCTTCTGTTCTTCAGATAGTTGATATTTCTCCGGATAACAGATGGGCGGTCGTCATATCGATGCCCGCCGAAATTGAGGGAAGGGCGGAGACGACCTACCTTTTGTTTAATCTTCTTTCCCGGAAACAGATGGGTTCCTTACTGGAGAAACAGACGGGGAATTATCTGTCCGGTAACGAGATGTATATGAAAACAACGGAACAGGGGCGGGTTTATTTACACTACAGCGGGACGGACTTCGAGTTCCATAACGTCGAATTGAGATAAATATCGGGATGTATGCAGTACTTACGAATATCGAGATGAGCCGGGACCAGTCACAACAGGGAAATGCAGAAGGAGTACAAGGAATGGCGGCGGACAGGGCGGAGAAAGATCATGTCACAATTATCCTCAATAGACCGAAATATGCCGGCAACATCGGTTCCGTAGCCCGGTGCATGAAGAATACCGGATTGCGGAACCTGTCTGTTGTGACCGATCGCACCTATGACAGGGAGGAGATGCTCCGCATGTCGACCCACTGTGCCGCCGACATTGTGGACAATATCATGTACTGGAATACATTGCGGGATGCTGTCGCGGAGAGTCACTATATCGTCGGGACGACGGCACGACGGGGGAGCAAGAGCGCCCGGCAGCCGTTGACGGTGCCTCGAGAGATGGCGGAAACACTTGCCCCGCTTTCACACCATAATAACATCGCCCTCATCTTCGGACCCGAGGACCGGGGCCTTACCAACGATGAATTGAAATTCTGTCATACATTGGTGACCATACCGACCGCCGATGACCTGCGATCGCTCAATCTGTCCCAGGCCGTCATGATCTGTTGTTACGAGATACTCATTGCCTTTCAGGAATCAGTTCCCCGCTTTACTCCCCGACTGGCCAGTTCCCGTGAACTGGAGGAGATGTATGATCACCTTCGGGACATGTTCATGACCATCGACTTTATAAACCACGAGAATCCCGACTACTGGATGATGAATGTTCGAAGACTGCTGTCACGGTTCCATCTTCATTCAAAAGAAGTAAAAATAATTCGGGGAATTTGCCGTCACATGGAGCGGTATGCAAAAAAACAAAATGCTTGACTTTCCCCGGCGGGATACTTAATACTTCAAAGGTTATCCGGGCGGTGGTCACCGGCAGACATTCCTGTTTTGCCGGACAGATACGCAATGAAATGACAACATAATCGCCGAGAACCGCCCGTTGAATCGGTCCCGAGAAGCAGCGGGGCGGCTGGTGACATACGAGAGGAGAATAATGGGGAATATTAACAGGGAAGATATACTGCGGGAGGCCAGAGACAGGGATATAAAATTCGTCCAATTCTGGTTTACCGATGTGCTCGGCATGTTAAAAAGCTTCACCGTGAGTCCCTCGGAACTGGAAGTAGCGATGGAAGAGGGAATGGGCTTCGACGGTTCATCCATCGAGGGGTTTGCCAGGATAGAAGAGAGCGACATGATCGCCATGCCCGATCCTGAAACATTCCGTTTGATCCCCTGGTTGACCGATGTGGGTCCCGTGGCGAGGATCATCTGTGACATTGTCAACCCCGACGGCAGTCCCTACAAGGGAGATCCCCGCTATGTTCTCAAGCGGGTTCTAAAGAGAGCCGCCGACATGGGATTTCAGTTTTATGTAGGGCCGGAACTGGAGTATTTCTACTTCCGAAGCGATAAAGGCACGGAGGCGCTTGATAAAGGTGGCTATTTCGACCTTGCTCCGGCTGATCTCGGAGACAGCCTTCGACGATTAACTGTTAAGACGCTGGAAAGCATGGGTATCCAAGTCGAATACAGCCATCATGAAGTGGCGCCGAGCCAGCATGAAATCGATCTTCGGTACTCGGAATGTCTGAAAATGGCCGATGCCGTTATGACATACCGGGTCATCGTCAAAGAAATAGCCGGGCAGCATGGTGTGTACGCCACGTTTATGCCGAAACCTATCCTCGAGGTAAACGGAAGCGGCATGCACGTCCACCAGTCGCTCTTCAGGGGTGAAAGAAACTGCATGTATGATCCCGATGACGAGTATAATCTGTCTGATATCGCAAAGCATTATATCGCAGGATTGCTGGTTCATGCCCGTGAGATAACCGCCGTGACGAGCCAGTGGGTGAATTCATATAAACGTCTCGTGCCGGGGTATGAGGCCCCGGTATATGTGTCGTGGGCACGGAGAAACCGATCGACCCTGGTACGGGTTCCCATGTACAAGCCGGGAAAGGAAACGGCGACCCGCCTGGAGTATCGGAGCCCCGATCCGGCGTGCAACCCCTACCTGACATTCGCGGTGATGCTGGCCGCCGGTCTCGAAGGCATCGAGAAGAAATATCCCCTGAACGACCCCATAGAGGAAGATATCTACCAGATGTCCAGGGATAAACGGAAGCTTTTGAACATCAGAGCATTGCCGGGGAGCCTGGTTGAAGCCATCCAGGAAGTGGAGCAGAGCGACCTTGTCAGGCGGGCTCTCGGCGATCATGTGTTTAATAAGTTCATCGAGAACAAAAAGGTTGAGAGAAATTTGTACCGGCGACATGTTTCGAAGTATGAGATCGATAAATATCTTCCTATTTTATAACGCCACGGAGGTACAATAACAGTGTACAGAGAGGTATCCCTATGAACGCTCATTTTTCATTCACCGGAGCGAAGAAGCTCGTTTTCGGCCGCGACACATTCGCGCAACTCGGTGATCACGTAAGGGAACTTGGCGGAAAAAAACCGATGATTGTCATTGACAGGAATCTTGCGGCCGCGGGATTTAAACAGAAAATCGACGATATCCTGACTGCCGCAAAACTGAAATATGTCCTCTATGACGGAGTCGAGGGAGAACCTCCTCTCGAGATGGCGGATGAAGCCTCCGATAGTGCCCGGGCAGGGAAGTGTGACTGTATTGTCGGGATCGGCGGCGGAAGTGCCATGGACGTGGCGAAGGCCGTTGCCGTCATCGTGTCTAACAAGGGAAAGGCGAAGGATTACCTGGGATTAAATAATATTCCCCGGCCGGGCCTTCCAAAGATCATGGTTCCCACAACGGCGGGAACGGGTAGCGAGGTCACCTTCACCTCCGTGTTTATCCGAAATGATCTCAGGAAAAAAGAGGGGATGAACAGCCCCCATCTCTACCCCGAGCTGGCGCTCCTTGATCCGGTCCTGACCCTCACCGTGCCACCGGCGGTGACCGCCACCACCGGGGTGGATGCGCTGTGCCATGCCATCGAGTCATACTGGTCGATTCAGGCGAGCTCCTTGAGCGAAATGATATCCCTCGAGGCAATCGGCCTCATTGCCGAGAACCTTCGAACCTGTGTTCACAACGGTTCGGATCTCGATGCCCGTGAGTGCATGCTGCTGGGAAGCCTTTACGCGGGACTGGGTCTTGCCAATGCCGGCGTGACGGCGGTCCATTCGCTTTCATATCCTCTCGGAGGGAGATATGGCATTCCCCACGGATTGGCGAATACCGTACTGCTTCCCGCGGTTATGCGGTTCAACCTCCCGAGCGTCATCGACAAATGTGCCACAATAGCCCAGATCATGGGCGAGTATGTGGAGGACCTGTCCCTCCGGGACGCGGCGGAATTGTCTGTCGGAGCCGTTGAGGACCTCATCCTGGATTGCTGCATCTACGATTCGCTTGAGACCCTCGGCATTCCCCGGGAGGATTTCCCCGAACTGGCGGAAATCGCCATGACGGTGGCCCGCCCACTGGCGAACAATCCACGCAAAGTATCGATTGCCGATGCCATCGAAATCTATGAGGATGCCTATTAACGTATAGTGCTTCCTGAATGTAATCGCCGGGGGCACCGCGTGACCGCTGTCCCCGCCGCGTTGTGCCGCCGCGGCACGTAACAACACACTTTACATCGGAGGGTATCATGCCAGGCAATGAGCTGATCGGAAAAGAAGAGATAAGGGAAGTAATGGACGTCCTGGAAACAGGTGTTCTCATGCGATATGAGTTCGATGAACGGAGGAAAGGGGTTTACAAGGTCCGTGAATTCGAAGAGGCCTTTGCCCGGTACCTCGGTGCCCGGCACGCGCTGGGAGTGACGTCGGGATCGGCGGCCCTGAAGGTTGCGCTGACGGCCCTCGATATCGGTCCGGGGGACGAGGTGCTGGTACCGGCATTCGATTTCATCGCCACTTACGAGGCAGTTCTTGAGGCGGGGGCCATCCCGGTTATGACCGATATCGATGAATCCCTGAACCTCGATCCGGCGTCCATGGAAAATCGAATCACCGAGTATACGAAGGCGGTCATTCCCGTCCACATGTGCGGGGCGCCGGCAGAAATCGATGTAATCGTTTCGGTGGCGAAGAAACATAACCTGGCCGTCCTCGAGGACAACGCCCAGGCCTGCGGGGGCAGTTACCGCGGAACCAAACTGGGAACCATCGGCGACATGGGGATCCTGAGTTTCGATTATTACAAGACCATGACCACCGGAGAGGGCGGGATGGTCGTGACGAATAATAAGCATCTCTATGACCGCGCCGACTGGTATCATGATCATGGGCACGATCACAATCCCGCGGTGGGAAGGGCACTGGAAGGCCGGACGATCCTCGGGTTCAATTATCGGATGAACGAACTGCAGGGTGCCGTCGGTCTGGCCCAGTTGCGAAAGCTCGACTATATCGTCAGCGAACAGAAGAAGATCAAGGGCGTCATCAAGGAAGCACTGGGCCGCGTTGATGGGATCGGTTTCAGGACCCTTCATGATCCGGAGGGAGACACTGCGACGTTTCTGGGATTCAACCTGCCCGATGCGGCGGCGGCGAAAAAATTTCAGGGAGCGCTGAAAGACCGGGGCATCGATACGATCTATTACAAAGAAAATGCCTGGCATTACGCACCCAACTGGGAACACTTGATCGGCTGGGCAACGGCGAATTCGAAGCAGTTTCCCTTTGCGGGGCATAAAGGCTCCATCGATTACGGCGTCGGTTCCATTCCGCAGGCCGAAGAACTGCTGGGAAGAACGCTTTTCATGATCATTCCCGTAAAGATGGCTGATGAACGGATGGAGCAGATACTCTCCGGCATTGAGAAGGCATCGAAGGGTTTATAAAAAGGAACGGGAGATGGTGGTATGATCGTAGTAACCGGCGGAGCAGGCTTCATCGGCAGCGCCATCGTGTGGAAACTGAACGCGGAAGGGATTGATGATGTCGTTATCGTGGATAACCTGGGAACCTCGGACAAGTGGAGGAATCTCGTTCCACGGCGTTATGCCGAATATCTCCACAAGGACCGGTTCCTTGACATGATCCGCGGCGACACCGTTCCGTTTGATGTGACGGCGGTGATTCACATGGGAGCCTGTTCATCCACGACGGAGCGCGATGCCGATTTTCTCATGGAGAACAATTACCGGTACAGCCGCGCCGTCGCTCAATGGGCGGTGACGAAGGATATCCGGTGCATTTATGCGAGCAGCGCGGCGACCTATGGAGACGGATCTCTCGGATTTTCCGATGATGACGACGTGAGCGCGATCCTCCGCCCGATCAATATGTACGGGTATTCAAAACAGCTCTTTGATCTCTGGGTCCACCGGTCGGGCCTGTCCGATCGGCTTGTGGGGCTTAAATTCTTCAACGTCTTCGGTCCCAATGAGTATCACAAGGGAGACATGCGGAGCGTCGTTCATAAATCGTTCGAACAGATCCGGGATACCGGGAAGGTGCGCCTTTTCAAATCGCACCGGCCGGATTTCAACGACGGCGAACAGAAGCGCGATTTCGTGTATGTTAAAGATTGCGTTGACGTCGTCTGGTGGCTTCTTAAGAACGAAGGTGTCAACGGCATTTTCAATCTCGGCACGGGACGGGCACGGACGTGGAAGGATCTGGTCGGCGCCGTGTTTACCGCGATGGGGCGTGAGCAGGTCATCGAATTCATCGACATGCCCGAATCGATTCGTGATCAGTATCAGTATTTTACGGAAGCGCGAATGGACACACTCCCCTCACGGGGATGTCCCATGGCGTTTCGTTCCCTCGAAGACGCTGTTGCCGATTACGTCGGTCAGTATCTAATGACATCCAATCCGTTCCTCTAAGCGACGGCCCAGCCGATAGTGGAGAGAGAAGCCCGATGAAAGTCATATGCGTCATCCCCTGCAGGTATCAGTCGTCCCGTTTCGAAGGAAAGCCCCTCGCTGATATATGGGGAAAGCCCATGATTCAACATGTTTATGAACGGGTTCTCCGGTCACCCAGCGTATCCCACGTGGCGATCGCGACCGATGATGAAAGGATAGCCTCCGCCGTGGATGCCTTCGGCGGCCATGTCATCATGACCGCGGAAAGACATCGGTCGGGAACCGACAGGATTGCGGAGGCAGTCGATTCCATCGACTGTGACGATGATGATATCATCGTTAACATACAGGGCGACCAACCGCTGTTCGAACCTTCCCAGATCGATGAAGTCGCCGCCCCGCTTATTGACGACCCCGGCGAGTATTTCTGCACACTGATCTATAAGATTACCCGAGAGGAAGAAATCTATCATCCCAACGCGGTGAAGGTCGTCTTCGACAGCGGATACCACGCCCTGTATTTTTCACGGTCGACCATTCCGTATGTCCGTGATGAAGGGAACCACCCATCATATTATAAACACCACGGTATCTATTCGTACCGGAAATCCTTTTTGAAAAAGTTCACCCAGCTGCATCCGGGGACGCTCGAACAGATCGAATCGCTGGAGCAGCTGCGGGCCCTCGAGCACGGCTACCGGATCAGGGTGGTCGTCACCGCCCACGATTCCGTTGAGGTTGACACGCCGTC
>JAFGWZ010000199.1 GCA_016936905.1 Deltaproteobacteria bacterium
ATAATCGGAAGAATGAAGGGAATTTCCGATGAAAATATCGAAAACTCATGCAATGAATTCGCCCGTCAGTTTGAGAACCGTTTTCGATCCTTGTTGTGCAGGGTGCTTCGTCCGGAGGGCTTCTCTGATGATAACCTGCCGCACCTTTGTGAGAAATTAACGTGCGAAGCCATAGGTTTTAACAGTGATTTTATAGCTCGGTTCATCCACAACGGGAGCGCCTGAGCAGGGACTTTCAAGCCATGCCGCTATCGAAAAACAATAATCACAAACGGCACGGGTCGACTCTCCGGACGGCCGATGATCTGCCGTCCCTGCTCCAAAGTCGGAAATCTATTTTTCCATCGGAATATTCGCCTCGTATATAAAGGCTTTGACTGAGTTCCGGAATAGTATTAGATTTGTTCTGCTTGCGTACGGGGATCAAACGATAAACAGGCGGTTATCTGTAGCCGCAGTATCCGGATACGATGAATACATATCAACAAAGCAAAAAACTCGGAACTTTCCTCGGTGTCTTCACGCCCACTGTCCTGACAATCCTCGGCGTCATCATGTACCTGAGAGTCGGATGGCTCGTCGGACACATGGGATTGTACCGGATCATTATCATCGTCATACTGGCAAACGCCATCACCCTGATAACGACGCTGTCATTTTCCTCCGTCGCAACCAATATCCGGGTCGGGATCGGCGGGGCGTATTACATAATATCGCGGAGCCTCGGCCTGGAGATCGGGGGAGCGATCGGACTGCCGCTCTTTTTATCACAGGCCTTCTCCGTTACTCTTTACTCATACGGCCTTGCCGAATCCCTGCGTTTTGTCTGGCCGGATATTCCCCTGCAGGCAGCGACCTTTATAATCGTTCTGGCCGTGGGTCTGCTTTCCATGGCGGGAGCGAAGATTGCGCTGAAAGTTCAAATACCCGTTTTGTTTTTCATAATGGTTTCCCTCATCGCCCTGGCCATAGGCTGTATGGCGCATGCCTGGGGCAAGCCGTTCCCCGTGGACGTTCATTCGGGAGAGGTGGGTTTCTGGGCCGGTTTCGCGATTTTTTTCCCTGCCGTAACGGGGGTTATGGCTGGGCTGGGCCTTTCGGGAGACCTTCGCGATCCGGGCCGTTCGATCCCCGTGGGGGCGATCGCCGCCGTTCTTACCGGGTTTGTCGTTTACCTTGTGGTCCCGATCCTGCTCTTTGCCGGGATCAGCGTCTCAGTTCTCCGTGAAAATGTCCTGGCGTGGCTGACCGTGGCGCCCCTGGGGCCGTGGCTGGTACTCCCCGGCCTGTGGGGAGCCATATTCTCATCCGCCGTCGGATCAATGCTGGGCGCTCCACGAACGCTGCAGGCCCTGGCAAAGGACCACCTGGCACCCGGATTCCTGGGAAGGGCGACGGGTGACCGGCGAGAACTTCTTCCGGGGCTGATTCTCTCGCTTGCCATTGCCCTCGGTGCTGTGTTCCTGGGAGATCTTAACGCCGTCGCGGCAGTGGTAACCGTTTTTTTCCTCACCACGTACGGGATGATCAATATCGTAGCCGCACTCGAAACACTGAGTGGAGATACGTCATGGAGGCCGAAACTTAAAATTCCGTGGCCGGTAAATCTCCTCGGCGGCATTGCATGCATCGCCGTTATTTTTCTCATCAATGCCATTGCCGGTATGATCGCTATTGTCGTTGAGCTTGCGATCTGGCTGCTTCTTTCGAAGCGGCACGGCACCGCACGGTGGGGAGACGCCCGCAGGGGGATATACGAATCGTTGATCCGATGGGCGCTCTTACGCCTGGCGCACCGCCCCATGAGCGCCCGAAACTGGCGGCCCCATGTCCTCGTTTTTGTGTCTGATCCCGTACATCACCTTGACCTCGTACGGTTCGGAAACTGGTTCAGCCAGGAACGGGGAATCGTGACGGTCTGCCATTTCGCCGTCGGCGATCTCCTCACCGAAGAGATCGATGTGATGGCGAGGCAGGATCAAATACAGACGCTTCTCGACGATGAGGGGCTTTCCGTGTTTGCCGAGTTCAGCCTGGTGGACAGCATCGTCGAAGGGATCACCAATGTTGCCCAGGCAAACGGTTTGGCCGGTATTCAAAGCAATACGATTCTCGTGGGATGGCCGAATGAACGGCACCTGTTTGTCGACTTTCTGAAGGTCATGCAGCGGCTCGAGAAACTGAAGAAGTCCTTTATCATCGGCAGGATAAACCCGCGGTATCTCTTTCCCCGTGAAGGGGTAGAACGGACGATTCACGTCTGGTGGGGCGGGCTCAAGCAGAACGGAGACCTCATGCTTCTCCTGGCATATCTGCTCACGCTCAATCCCGAGTGGAGCGAATCGCGGATAGAAATCATGAGCGTCGCATCAAGTGAACTTGCAAAATCGGCCACCGAGCGTTACCTGGAGAGGCTGCTGCCTGAAATTCGAATAAAGGCCGACACGAAGGTCTTTCTTCGATCGCCCGACAAGAGCATCCGGGATCTGATACACGAAGAGAGTTGCAACGCCGAAGTCGTCATATTCGGTCTCGCCATTCCTGAGCCGGGTGAAGAAGACACCTATGCCCAGCGTCTGGAAGACCTCGCCGGCGACCTGCCCGTTGTATTCTTCGTTAAAAACTCGTGCGTCTTTATCGGGGAACTCCTGCATCCCGATAACGATAACAATATGAAGACGGGAATTGCCGCCGTGGAAGAAGCTAACGGCGAGAACTGACACGGTGATCGGTCAGCGATATTTCCCTTCCCCGGTGTAACCATTCGCTGCCGCTCATCGCGGCTTTTCAAACGGAAACATGACGTTGAAATCGCTTTTCATGCTCACGATGTTCCAGTTTCTCGCTTTCGCCATATCCAGGGCTTTCTCGGCTCCGGCATCGTACTTGTATTCCCTCTCATCGTCATCGTGATGCACGAGCAGGATCAAACGGGGGGCTCCCCCATCCGCGGTGAATTCGAGCATTTCAAGATCTCCCGTCGAATTGCCCGCCGCGCAGATCGGACGGCGTCCGATGCGCAACTGGATATTGATCGCCTTTCCGTCCCAATCGCATATGGGCTCGACGAGCGTATCCTTCCGGATGAGGACAGCCTTCCCGTCTCTTTTGGTATAGTCGAACATGGCACTGGTACCGATCACCCGTTCAGGCGGAATGTCATAGACTTCCCGAGAGAACGCCCGCATCAATCCGGCCATGCCGCCGGAGACGATAAATACTTCGAAATCGTTCGACGCAAGATATGACAGAAGTTCCACCATGGGCTGATACACCAGCGAGGTATAGGGCACTTTGAATCGCTGATGCCGTGCCTTTTTGAGAAAGTGCCCTGCCATTGCCACATATTCCGTTTGCGTCATCCCCGTAAAGGGTTCCACTGTGAGTTGATACAATTCCTGTTCACTGAGGGTTTCAAAATATCCATAATCCTTCTCCCACACGGCTTTGTAAGGCTGCCTGCTCCTCAGTTCGGGATGATCCTCTGCCCGCTTGCTCAGGCCGTGGAGGACGAACACGGTGGGAACGTACAGAGGCTTTTCACACCACAGCGTGCCGTCGTTATCAAATACCGCAATACGATCATCCGGCGGAACATAGAACGTACCGTCGGAATCCGTTACTTCCTTCACGAAATGAAAGATGTTCTTCTTGACGGTACCGTCATTCCAGGAGGGAAGCGGATCTGCTCTCAAGGCACCTCCAACGGCGGAACAACCGCACACCATGGCCGCAACAATCAGCGCCATTAGTACCGCAACACAGTGTTTTCTTTTCATGACCACTCCTTTCGTTAAGCGGTGAACCATCCGGTTGCAGATTATCTGCATGGCATCGCCGAAAACCACATACTTGTAAACCCATAACATAAAACGATAATAAACGTGAACTACTTATAGGCGGGAAACGGTTACGCGCGCTGTCATTGTATCGGTTTTTTGAGGTAATATTCCGGGTCCCGGTTACAAGGTTGTGCTTGCCAGGGCGTTTCAACAGGGAAGTTCAATCATGCTGATTTTCTGATATGTTCTCTTTTCTTCTTCATTTAAACCAAATATGATATCAAGAGATTAATGAGAAAAACCGTCTAAGCCTGAAAATATTCGGCACCGGACTTTATGATAAGAATGAAGGAAATAAATCAAGGTATTATTGAGCAAATCCCAGGTGAACCGTTGAGAAGATGGTTTGTGAGTGATTTTTTTGATCTGCTCGTATGGGAAAATGATGTCGGAGAAATTGTGGGATTTCAAATGTGTTATGATAAACTCCATAATCAACATGCCCTGACGTGGAATAAGGATAAAGGGTACCTGCACAATAAAGTCGATGATGGTGAAAATAAGCCCGGAAGATATAAATCCGCACCAATTTTGATTGCTGACGGAGTATTTGACATTTTACCAATAGCTGATAGATTCAAACGTGAAAGTATAGATATTGACGCAAAGGTGTCTGCCTTTGTGTGCGAAAAAATAGAAAATTATTGTTAATGTGGGTGCGGAAAGCGATCAGACGGCCATGAGGCCCTCCGATCAGTAAAGCACACCGTTCGGCAGGTCGAATCATGTATACCATCGAAGTGGTGAACGACATGCTCGTGCGTCGCTTCGGCGAC
>JAFGWZ010000200.1 GCA_016936905.1 Deltaproteobacteria bacterium
CATAAAGCGGCGACATCCACGATGCCGTCCATGTTTTCCCGGTGAACGATGCTCTTGACGGACACGGGAATATTTTGTTTCACGCAGGCATTGATCGAGCTGATGACCCTTTCGAAGCTCCCCTCCCGTCGTATCATATCATGGGAAGCCGCCGTCGAGCCGTCAAGGCTGAAGCAGACGCCGGTCAGGTATTCCCGTACTTTCGAGTCAAAAAGGGGAAGGATTATGTCTTCAAAAAGAAACCCGTTACTGACCAGGCTGAAGTACACACCGAAGTCGGAAAAGCTCTTGAAGATGCCCGCAAGATCGGGGTGGAGGGCAGGCTCACCACCGGTAAGGCAGGCATCCTGTATCCCGACGGAGGTGATCTGCCCGAGGATAAAATTAAACAATTCCGGGTCCATATGTGCCCGGGGCGCAATCTTGTCCCTGATGCAGTGGATACAGTCGAAGTTGCAGTAATTGGTTATATCAATGGCAATATTATTAATCATAGATTGAAGTATCTCAACGGGCGGGAATCATCTATGGATTATCTTTTAACCCGGGAAAGGACTCTCTGCAGGGCATAATTAGTCGCTGTAATCACGTTCTGAAGCGCAACGTTACTTTCCGTGACCGCCTCCTGCAGCGCCACATTGGTCTCGCTGACGGCCTCAGAAGCGGTCTGCAGGGAAACGCTCGTGCTGGTTGTCGGCTGCGTCAGTACCTGGGCCGTCGCGGTGACCCATGCCCTTACGGTGAGAATCTGTGATTCTTCCCTTATTTCCGGTTTCACGTATTTCTTTTTTCCCATGATACCGCCTTGCTTTCAAGCAGAGTCAAAAAATCGCCGATATCTTTTTCCGCGTCCTCTTCACCGACATCGTATTCCTTTAAAAAGGCATCCTTGATCTCGTGTCTGTTTTTCCCTTCCCGTACCATCTTATAGATGAGCAGGGCCGTCTCGTTCAGAAAATGACTGGTCCCCCGTTCGACATCGATGATCATGCCTTCGCCGTCGACTTCCGCCATGATAATATCATCTTTCATAGAAATCCCGAGCCTCTCCGGCGGTAATAAACAGCCGGTATCAGAAATCACACCGTTAAGGTAACTTTATGAATCCAATATGTCAACATCAATCTGTCACCGTCACCGGGATATATAAAAAAGCCCGGATGCACACGTCCGGACCTTTTTATTCCGCCATTTTTCACAGGACTTGAGAAGGCAAACAAACCAATGCAGTAATTTTATCAAAACCGAATGGTTATAAGAGTCCCTCTTCTTTCAGCCATGCTCTGGCTACGTCGGCTTCTGACTTGTGTTCTACGTCTACTGCCTTGTTCATACTCTGCATCGCACTCGTGTCAAGTTTTTCGGCCAGTGGCTTGAGTATATTTTGAATTTCAGGGTATTTTTCTAAAACCTCTTTCCGGACCACCGGAGCGGGATTGTATACGGGGAAAAACTGCTTGTTGTCTTCCAGATTTACGAAACCAAAAGCGGCGATCCTGCCGTCGGTGGCAAATCCCATGCCCACATCTATCTGACCGTCTTTTAATGCCTGGTACGCCAGTCCAAGAGACATTTTTTTAATGTTTTCAAATGGGATGTTCAAGCCGTATATCTGTGCTAATTTTTTAAACCCGTCCGGCCTGTTCC
Organism: Deltaproteobacteria bacterium; assembly: GCA_016936905.1. Taxonomy (GTDB): domain Bacteria; phylum Desulfobacterota; class Syntrophia; order Syntrophales; family UBA6807; genus DSDU01. The sequence continues at coordinate 1,648 of JAFGWZ010000200.1, forward strand.
AGAATTCCGTTCCGATGCCTATAGTCACATCTTTTGGGTGCTTTTCTACATAAGCGGCAAGATCTGAGATGGAGGAGATTCCCCGTTTTTGGGCCTGCTGCCTTCTCATCATCAACGTGTACGTGTTGTTCAACCGTACCGGATCCAACCAGATTAAGTCTTTTTTCTTTTCATTTTCCCCGACCCACCGGTAAACCGCTTGGGGATCGTTCATGACTTCAGGATTCTCCTGTTTGTAAAAGACAGTGTATGCAGTTCCCGTGTATTCATAGTAGAAATCGATTTCTCCCGTAAGCACAGCCTTTCGGGCCATGTTGGTCGGCAAGCCGGTTTTCAGGTCAACCTGGAATCCGTTTTCCTCCAGCAGCGCCTTGGCCAGTTCGGGCAACAGGTATTGCTCGGTAAAGTTTTTTCCTCCAACAGTTATTTTCTTTTCCTTGGCCATACTGAACTGTCCCGGAGCGAGCAGGCAAGCCGATACTGCCAACGCAATTACCACTTTCATTAATGATTTCATATCAAACCTCCTTACTATTTCGTTAGTAAATCCTTATTCCTCGGTTATGCGCAGGCCCTTTGAAACCAGCATGACTCTTAAGACTTCGATAATAAAATCGGCAAACAGGGCAAGAAAAGTAACCGGCAGGGCCCCAGCAATGAGTTTGTCCGTCATCATCATGTTAATCCCCGTAAAGATCCAGTCTCCCATGCCGCCTGCGCCAATGAGATAGGCCAGGGCGGTTGTGCCGATGTTAATCACCAAAGCTACCCTGATTCCCGTCAGGATCACTGTCAAGGCCATGGGTATCTCCACTTGCCACAAAATGCCCATGGTGGTCATGCCCATGCCTTTGGCTGCATCGATGATGGACGCGGGAACGGCATTGATTCCGGCCAGTGTGTTCCTGGCAATGGGGAGCAGAGAATATATCGTCAGGGCAAAGATGGCGCTTTTGGCTCCGATTCCCAGAAAGGCCATGACCAAGGCCAGAACGGCCAGAGAGGGAATGGTCTGGCCCAGGCTGACGACATACATGATTACTCCTGTATAGCTCCTGAATCTCGGTCTGGTCAGGATTATCCCTACGCTCAGGCCTATCGTGATCGCAATCGCCATACTGACCCCGACCAGATACAGGTGCTGCCAGAGCAGCCGGACCAATTCGGGATACGCATACGGATCGCTGAAAAGAGAAATCGTACCAGTTCTCTGCAACCCTACTCCGACCGCGACCAGCAACAGGGCAATGATCACACCGTATATTTTTCTCATAACAGTGCTCATTCGGACAACCTCTTCTGAATTAATATCCCCGTGGGCGTCAGCGCTCTTTCCAGTAAGGCCATGCCCGCATCGACCAGTATGGCAAAGATGGAAACCAGAAGGGCCCCCGCCAAGATCATTTCCGGATACACCCTGTCAATGCCGTTTTGGATATACACACCCAGACCTCCGGCTCCGACATAAGCGGCAATCGCCGCAATGCCGATGTTCATGACAGCGGCGGTACGCAGCCCCGCGACAATGACCGGAATGGCAATCGGAATTTCCACCTCTTTCAGCAGTTGCCATCTGTTCATGCCCATTCCCCTGCCCGCGTTTCTCATGGACGGCGAAACGTTTTTAATGGCGACGTAGGTGTTCCTGATAATCGGGAGTTGACTGTAGAGGATGAGGGCAATGATCGCCGGGACCTTGCCAAGGCCGTGGCCGATGAGTGCCAGAACCGGCATCATCAATCCAAACAAGGCAATGGAGGGAACAGTCATTATGATGTTGGCACCGTTTATCACTTTTTTTGCTAAATTTTCATTCTTGGTGATAACAATGCCCAGAGGGACACCAATGGCTGTGGCAATAATCAGAGAGATACTTACCATAAAGATATGTTCCCAGGTCAAAAACAGGACATTGGTATAATTTTTGATGATGAAATTAAGTGTATCCATGTCGTTACCTTTTACTGATCTTCTTCGCCGGCATAGCTCTCCCGTATCTTGAGCTGGATATCGTCATAGGTCACCGTACCTTGAAAACTATTCTTTTCATCTACAACGCACAAGGTCTGGAAATCATGCATGAGCATGTATGACAGAGCGTCCCTCGTGGGTGTCCTTTTTCTCAAATGAACGGGAAATTTTTCAGCCACCGCACTGACAGGACCTTTTTCGTATTTAATCATTTTTTTCGTGACATAACCGACAGGTTTGTCCTGATCAACAACAACATAAAATTTCTCCTTCTTCTGATCCATGATATTCAGGACCGTCTGGGCCGGCTCGAATCCTTGAACGACATTCTGGGGTTCGGGATTGAATACTTCCCCCACCTTGATAATGCCCAAAACCTTCAAGGCCCTGTCAGCACCCACGAAGTCAGAGACATATTTATTCTTCGGCTGTGTCAACAATATTTCAGGTCTTTCATATTGAACGAGGCGTCCGTTTTCAAAGAGGGCGATTTTGTCCCCCATTTTGATAGCCTCATGGATGTCGTGAGAGACAAAAGCAATTGTTTTCTTAAGCTTTTCCTGGACTTTGAGGAATTCGTCCTGGATCTCTTCGCGGTTGATCGGATCGATTGCTCCAAAGGGCTCGTCCATGAGGAGTATTTCCGGATCTGCCGCCAAGCCCCGGGCCACTCCGACCCGTTGCTGTTGCCCCCCGGACAGTTCAGCAGGATAGCGGTTGCGGTAGATTTCCGGATCCAATCGTACCATGGTTAATAATTCATCGATTCGATCCTGGATCTTGTTTTTCGGCCAGCCCAGCAGTTTAGGAACAACTGCAACGTTGTCGGCGATGGTCTTGTTCGGGAAGAGCCCGATATCCTGAATCACATAACCCATCTGCCTCCTCAATTGCACTGTATCCATATCCATGATGTTTTTACCGTTTACTTCAATGGTTCCCCTCGTAATTGATTCCAGCCTGTTGGTTAATCGTAACGTAGTAGTCTTGCCGCACCCGGAGGGTCCCAGAAAAATGACTATTTCCCCTTTTTCAATCGTAAAGGTCACATCTTCAAGGGCAGTAACAGTGTCTTGACCCTCACCGAAAATCTTGGTCACATGATCATAGGTTATCATTGAGGTCCAACCTCCTGATAATTGCGCATAAGCACTTGATTTGAATTAAAACGAATCAATAGGTCATGGGAGAATGATTAAATAGTGACTCCATCCATTGAATAAATTGAAAAGCAGTGCGGGGTAGAATAATAAGAATAGAAATATTTATAACCCATACAATTTTTTATGTCAAGGACAGGTGCCCCATGGGTAATGTATCATATCTTGTGTCAAGAAAGGGAAAGGGGTACGACCTTGAGAGATCAGCAAATCTTTTAAGGAGGGTAATGTAGGATGTTAGACAATAATACAGTTACCGTGGACCGGACATCTCTGTAAGGAGGGAATTTATGAAAATCAAGCCGTGCTGTCTGCCTGCCAGGTGCATTGAAAATCATTATACCGGGCTAACGTCTTCATAACAGGCTACCCCTGCATCTGCGACTGTAGACGCCCCGGCCTACGTGAAAAAGAGGGCTTTGAATCTTTCCGGAACATCGACGGGTTTTCTCTTTTCATAATCGAAGAATACGAACCCATTTTTTGCCCGCACGATCTCTCGCCCCGTTTCTTTATGGCTTACCCGGTATAAGAAATCACATCCATGCCTGGTAAAATCACCAACGCCGACCTCTACGACCAGGACGTCTCCATAGAATGCTTCAGACTTATAGATAACGACCACATCGGCCATGATAAGCCCCGCTCCTTCAATATCCAGGTCACGGTAACCGTATCGCCGCAGGAATCGTACCCGCCCTTCCGCTAAAATCTGAATGATGGCATCATTTGCAACGTGGTTTGCCGCGTTGATGTCGCCGATCCGAACGTTGATTTCTGTCGTAAAAGGAAATACCTTGGGAAGATCCAGGATTGCTCGGGCCATCGTTTTCTCCTTTTCTGCTACATCGATCGCCTGCCACTGTGAGAAACAGTTTATATTTATCTTTTATGGGCCATCGAAAAAACCATTTTGAGGCTGTTCAAAAATGTCCTGATGCAAGGCGCCCGAAAGCCTGAAGAGCGAGTCGTACTAATAGTACGTCGCAGCGATGAAGGCTGCGGGGAACGCAGCAGACGGGCGTTTTGGGGCAGCCTCTTCAGGTTGGTCCCGTCTTCTTCTTGACCCGCTTCCATGCGTCAAGGCGCTGTTTGATGGTCTTTTCATACCCCCTGTCTGTGGGCGAATAATAGGTCTGGCCCGTCAATGTCGCGGGCAGATAGTCCTGGGAGACGAAAGCATCCGCGTAGTCATGGGCATATTTATAGTCCTCCCCGTACCCCAGTTCTTTCATGAGCTTTGTCGGGGCGTTTCGTATATGTAGAGGAACGGGAAGAGTCCCCGTTGTTCTGATCGCATCCTTGACCCGTCCGTACCCCCTGTAGAGGGCATTGCTCTTCGGCGCGGTGGCAAGGTACACCGCCGCCTGTGCCAGGGCGAGTTCTCCCTCGGGAAGGCCGATAAAGTGAAATGCCTGCATGGCCGACATGGCAACGCTCAGCGCCTGGGGATCGGCGTTGCCGACATCTTCCGAGGCGAACCGCACCATCCGTCGCGCCACGTACAGTGGATCTTCACCCGCCTCGAGCATGCGCCCGAGCCAATAGAGAGACGCATCGGGGTCGCTCCCCCGGAGGCTCTTGTGGAATGCCGAGATCAGGTTGTAGTGTTCCTCACCCCCTTTGTCATACTGCAGGGCCTTTTTCTGGAGGGCTTTTTCAACCACTGTTTTTGTTATAGTTCTCTGGGAGTCGTCTTTTCTCGTGGCCAGCGCCACCGAGGCTTCCAAGTTATTCAGGAGGGTCCTGGCATCTCCATCGGCTGTCCCGACGATATGGCTCAGGGCATCGTCCTCGATTTTCAGCCCCAGCGCACCATAGCCCCGGTTACGGTCGGACATCGCCCGCCGAAGGATCAGTAAAAGTTCATCTTCAGTGTAAGGTTTCAGCACCATGACGCGGACCCTGGACAGGAGGGGGGCAATGACTTCAAATGAGGGGTTTTCCGTGGTAGCACCGATGAGGGTGATCAGGCCGCTTTCCACGTGCTGCAGGAAGGCGTCCTGCTGGGCCTTATTAAAACGGTGGATTTCATCAACGAAAAGGATGGTCCGCTTCCCGTGATATTTTCGCTGGGATTTTGCTTTCTCGATGACTGCCCGTATCTCCTTCACTCCTGACAGGACGGCGGAAAACGCCTCGAAGTGAGATTTTGTCTCCCCCGCGACGATCTGCGCCAGGGTGGTTTTGCCCACGCCGGGAGGGCCCCATAAAATGAGTGAAAAAAGGGTGTCCTCCTCGATGGCACGGCGGAGCAGGCTTCCCTCACCAAGGATATGATCCTGCCCGATGAATTCATCAAGGGTCTCCGGTCTCATCCGGTCGGCGAGGGGACGACCGGCCATCGCTTGCTTTTCCTGTTGTCGGTCAAAGAGGTCCATAGGGCACGTTTCAGGTTTAATGTTTCACGTTTCAGGTTATTGTCTATAATACAATTTTCATTTTTTTTCATTTGTTTGATTAACGGCGTGACATTAAGGAAGGTAACCGGGAATAGTCTGTTGAAAAAAGCAGAAATTCCGGAATGACTGGGCAGAGGGAATTCCAGTGTAATAATAAGCGGTGGCAGGGCCCGTTCCCAAAGTGAAACCTGATACTTGAAACATTAAACATGAAACGTGAAACGTTATTCTGTTGCCTGTTTTTCCTTCTTCAGCCGTTCAACGATTTCAAAAATCGTGGCGATCTTGTCTTTCGGAGGCTGACCAAAACATCGGTCCCATTCTTCAGGCGAAAGCCTTTCTTTCAGATACTCCTCGACGGGGAAATATATCTGCCAGCACCTGATCGCCCTCGAACAGGGCATGCCCTTGTTTTCCTCCCTGCAATATCGGAACGTAACTTCTCCGCCCAGCCGGGGGCATCTGATCTCCAAATGATCATAACGGTTCATGTAATGTACGCCTTCCTGCACACGGGCTTCGAGTCCAAAGCCGCCGGCGGCAACCGGCGGCTTCGAACGTAAAACGCATGGCGCTTCTTTCTTACGGTTTGGGATATTGTCCGACTGTTTTCTTTGCTCGTTCGATATCTTCCTCGGGCAACTGATAATCGGTCAGTTTTCCCGTCAGGTAGGCATCATACGACGCAAGATCAATGAGACCGTGTCCGCTCCAGTTGAACAGTATGATTTTTTCCTTTCCTTCTTCCTTGGCACGCATTGCCTCATCGACAACCGCCGCTATGGCATGGTCTGTCTCGGGCGCGGGAATAAATCCCTCGGACCGGGCCCACTTGATGCCGG
>JAFGWZ010000201.1 GCA_016936905.1 Deltaproteobacteria bacterium
GAAGATCCCGATGCGCGCCTCATTGCGCTGGCGAAGAACGTCGGCGCCGAAACGTACCTGGCGGGAGCGGGCGGAAAGGGGTACATGAATCTTGATGCCTATTCGGCCGGCGGCATTGATGTCGTATTTCAGGAATATGACCACCCCCGGTATTCGCAGCTCTTCGGGGAATTCGAGCCGTACATGTCCGTCGTGGACCTCATCTTTAATCATGGGCCGGAAAGCCTGGAAATTTTAAGGGGGAATTCATGAAGATACTCGCTTTGGGTCCTCATCCCGACGATATCGAAATCGGCTGCGCGGGCAACCTTATAAAGTATGTCGATGGAGGGCACGAATTATACATGATGGTTATGACGTTCGGTGACAAGGGAGGGAACCGGGACATCAGAAAATCCGAACAGCTCAAAGCTGCTGAAATAATGGGCGTAAAAGATCTGATATGGGGCGGGTACGAGGACACGCAGCTGACCCCCAACATGAATCAACTGGTTATGGATATCGAGACCATCCTTAAAAAGATCAAGCCCGATTTTTTCTTCGTGGTCTACGGCGACGACAGCCACCAGGATCACCGGGCGCTTTCCAAGGCGGCGGTCTCCGCCTCCCGGTATATAAAGAATGTGCTGTTTTACGAAGTGCCCACGAGTCAGAATTATGCCCCCACCGTGTTCGTGGATATACGGAGCACTGTTGATCGAAAGATCGAAGCGCTGATGGCCCACGAATCTCAGGTCATGAAAACAAATATCGAAGGGTTGAATATCGCTGATATCGCCCGTTCCACGGCGGTATTCCGGGGAATACAGGGGCGGGTCGGTATGGCGGAAGGTTTTGTGCCCCTTAGACTGTTTGTCAACATATGACAGTGAAAGGACAAACGATGATACCCCATTCGAGGCCGCTGCTGGACCACCATGATCACTCGAACGTTCTTGATGTTCTGGAGTCCGGGTATCTTGTCCAGGGCAGGGAGGTCGCCCGGTTCGAAGAACGCCTGTCGTCGTTCATTGGCGTGCGGTATGGCGCCGCGGTCAGCTCCGGTACGGCGGCCCTGCATCTTGCTCTCATCGCGCTCTCCGTCGGGGAAGGCGATGAGGTCATTATTCCCAGTTATGTCTGCTCGGCGCTGCTCAACGCCGTCATGTATGTCCGGGCAACACCGGTTATTGCCGATATCGACAGGGTTACGCTGAATATCGATGCCGGCGATGTGAAGCGGAGAATAACAAAAAAGACGAAGGCCGTTATCGTTCCTCACATGTTCGGCCTTCCCGCCGACCTCGACGGAATCATGGCGCTCGGTCTTCCCGTTATCGAGGATTGCGCCCAGTCAATCGGGGCGCTCTATGGAGGGAAGCGGACGGGGAGCTTCGGCGTCTGTTCCGTTTATTCCTTTTACACCACCAAAATGATCGCTGCCGGCGAGGGAGGGATGCTTCTTTCAGACGATGAACGGTTCATTGAAACGGTAAGAGACCTCAGGGATTACGACGAGAAAGACACCTACGCGGTACGTTTCAACTATAAAATGACGGACATCCATGCGGCCCTAGGACTGAGCCAGTTAAAAAAACTGCCCCACTTCATTCAAAAAAGGAAAGAGATTGCCGATAGGTATAATGACGTTCTCACGGAGAAGGGAGTGGCGACTCCTCCCGTGCCGCCGGGAAGAGACCATGTCTATTTCAGGTATGTTCTCCAATGCGGTGACCCCTCGACGCTCATCGAGGGAATGAACGCCCGGGGGATCGAGTGCCGCCGTCCTGTTTTTAAGCCTCTCCACGAATATATTGGATTGAAGGGGTATCCCGTGGCGCACGGCGTCGCCGGCCGGGCGGTGTCGGTCCCACTGTATCCGTCATTGATGGACAATGAAGTGGAACACATAATCAAGAGTCTCAAAACGCTGCCGATACGTGATTGATAAATGATGAAACGATTATTTGATACTGATAACGCCCCGATCTCTGTGCGGCGGATGATCTGGTATTCAGCGCTCGTCCTGTTTCTGGGTCTCAATATCCCGGCGGTACGGAGCAGCTTTGCCGACATCGGCATACGATGGCTCTATGTTTTTTTATTTTCTTTTTCTCTTGCCGCGACGATGACACCGGTTGTCCGCATGATCGCCCTCAGATTCAATATCCTTGATGTTCCGGGAGGACGCAAAATCCACGAGAAGAGCACACCGCTCTTGGGAGGCGTTGCCATCATCGTGGCCTTCAACGCCGCTCTCCTGGCAAATATGATCCTGGAGCTGCGAATGATCGTTCTGCTCTGGGGCGGCCTGGTCGTGGCGGCGGTGAGCCTGTACGATGATGTGAAAGGCCTTTCGGCCTGGATTAAGATATTCGTCCAACTGCTCGTCGTTGCCGTGATGATTTTTTACGGAATAGTCCTCAACCTGTTTCCCTGTAATACGCTGTGGGGGTATTTCCTGAACGTCGTCTTTACGGTGATATGGATCATCGGCATCACCAATTCGATGAACTTTATCGACGGGATGGATGGGCTGGCGTCCGGCGTTGCCGCCATTATGGCCCTTTTTATGGGAATCGTGGCGTATCAGACCGATCAACCCTTTATGGGGTGGATTGCCATTGCCATGATGGGGAGCTGTCTCGGGTTCCTCCCGTTTAATTTCGGCCTGAAGCGGCCCGCGGCAATTTATCTCGGCGATACGGGAAGCACCTTCATCGGTTTTGTCCTGGCGGCCCTGGCCATCAAGGGAGATTGGGCGGAAAACAGCAGGATTGTCTCATTTTCCGCGCCGGTCCTGATTTTCTGGGTGCTTATCTATGACATGGCCTACATAACCGTCGAGCGCATTCTTTCCGGTAAGGTCAGGACGGTGAAGGAGTGGATCGATTACGTGGGGACCGACCACATCCACCATCGTCTCCACTCGCTGCTTGGCGATAAGCGAAGGGCCGTTTTCTTTATTTATCTTCTCTGTGTGACCCTCGGCATCAGTGCCATCTCTCTCCGGTATGCCCGGCCGATCGACGGCGTCCTCCTGGTGGTTCAGGCCTTCCTTATTACGATCGTCGTTTCAATAACGGAATATTTCGGCCGAAATAACCGTCATTAGTGACGACTTCGTAAAAAGTCCGATCTCTGCGTTACGCTGCATCTCTCGTCACTGCGGCGTACCATAAGTACGCCTCATTCCTCGAGATTTGCA
>JAFGWZ010000202.1 GCA_016936905.1 Deltaproteobacteria bacterium
CGAGCGCATTCCCCGCTGCTTGCGGCGGGGTTAGCGAGCGAATACAAATAAACATTTTCCTTGGCAATCGGAGATTCCCCGCAACTTTTTCGGGGAGCTTCAATAGTATTTGACAGAAATTACAAAAAGTGGTTTCGTAAAAATATACTTGTCCTTACAGGAGTAATATCCCTTAACATCAACCACATCGTAACAGGGATCGGGTCTTTATGAATTCATGAGAGGTATGACCGATTGATGGCACTGTTGCACCGCACTGAGAGGGATAAGAAAAACATGCCGCGAAAAGCTCAGGAGCAAAAGTGATACGCTTTCCATTTTTTTACCCGTTAACAGACCGAAAAGGAGGAAGGAGGATATGAAAAAGTATTATATTTTATTGTCAATAATGCTTTTGACGGTATCAGCCACCACTGTGCCGGCCGGTACTGTTGTTACCAACGAAGTGATCCTTCCGAAAGAGCCGGGAACGTATATGGAGGTTCGGCATATTGTCCTGCGCGGGACCAACGAGGAAATAGGAAAGGCACTTGGCGACATCGCCCGGGAGTGGCTCGATGTCAAGCTTGGCCGTTATGCCTCGCCGGTGTATGCCAAAGCCCGACGGCTGTATATGGCAAAGAATTACCCCATTCTTCTTGACCGCATGAAAGGCGTGGCGGAATCGTATAACCTCTCCCCGGCCGACGATACCTATGTGACGAGCTATCTGGTATATGATCTGGCTCCATTAGCCTGTTCGGCACTGTATTTCCCGGCGGGTTTCACAACCAGCGGTCACATCCTCCTGGCCCACAATATGGATTTTTATATAACGACGCTGAGAGAGATGCTGGGGATGAAACGCGTCGATGGAGAGCATGATCTTTTTTCGAGAAATTTTATTATGGAACTGTATCCGGACAAGGGATATGCGTCGCTCGTTGTCGGGGCCCTCGATCTGATGAACGGGTTTCAGAGCGGGATGAACTCAGAGGGCCTGATCGTGGCGATGCTTGCAGATAATAACGCTCCGGCAAACAAAACACCTTCTCCGCGTGGGGATGCCACGGGCGGCCTCAACGTTTTGCAAGTGGCACGGCTTATTCTGGATACCTGTGCTACCGTTGATGAAGCCAGGATCGCGATTCTCAACAATAAATTAACTCTGGGGTTCGAGCCCGCCCATTTCCTGATTGGTGACAAGTCCGGCAAATCCTTTATCTATGAAACATCTTCCAAGGATTTTACCGATCATTTCACCGGCAACGACGGCAAGCCGCAGATTATGACCAACCATTCCGTTTATCTGTACCCTGACGTGAACGGGTTCCCCTCTTATTCTCCAAGGGCGACGTATAACAGTTTCTACCGATACCGTGCTCTCAATGATTTTCTGCAAAAGCACCGTGGAAAGATTTCCCGAGATGACGCGTGGAGGGCCCTGCATTCTGTATATGCCCACACTGTTGATGCCGACGAGGGTGCAGCATTCCCGATCCCCTGCCGGACCCTCTGCCCCATGGTGTATGACATCGACGAACGTTCCCTTGAAGTGAAATTTTACCTGAAGGATGGGCCGACGGACCCCTCAACAGGAGATCCTAAACTGATTTTTTCGAAAATCTTCAGGTTTAAACTGGCGGTGAACAAATAATTCAAGGGGGATGAAAAAAATGGTTACAGTGAAATCGCCCTTTGCGCTGATCAGTATGCTCCTTCTGCTGCCGGGTCTGCTTTCTCTCGCCGGTTGCGCCGCGACTCGTGGCACACAGAGAGTAGGCGATATAACCATGGAGTACCGGAGCGTCGGGAGTGGATATCCGCTGATCATGATCATGGGGTTCAGGGGGACCATGGATTTCTGGTCTCCCGATATCATCGAGGTGCTTTCTTCACGCTATAGGGTCATCACTTTCGACAATCGGGGGATGGGGGGAACAACGGCGGGCACCCGCCAATTTACCATCGAGCAATTCGCCGATGATACGGCTGGATTGATGAAAGCGCTGGGTATAGAACGGGCTCACGTGCTCGGCTGGTCTATGGGAACCGAGATAGCGCAGGAACTGGCGCTGCGCCATCCCGGAAAGGTAAACAGTCTGATTCTCTATGCGGCGGACTGCAGCATGTCAGCGTTTCCTCCCTCTCAGGATGTCCTGGAAATAATGAGTGACACATCGGGACCACCGGAAGAGCAGGGCAAGAGGCTGATCGGCTTGCTGTTTCCGCAGAGGTGGATAAAAGATCATGTAAACGATATTAAAAAGATATTTTCACGTCCAATGGGTGATTCGCCGCCGGAGAATATTGAAAGGCAGGGTGTTGCCATGGACACCTGGAAGGGGAGCTGCGACCGCCTGTCTCAGATAAAATGCCCGACCCTTCTTATCACGGGCACTGATGATGTCCTGACGCCGCCGCAGAATTCTTACATGATGGTGGAAAAAATTCCCGGCGCACGGCTGGTGACGATCGAAAATGGAGGTCACGGCGTAATTTACCAGTACCCGCAAAAGTTCTGTGGCGCGATAATCGATTTTCTGAAATAGGGTAGGCAGACGATGGGACCGTTCCCATGAGTTCCGCGGTTGATTTTCTGAAAGGGTTAAAAGTGACAGACGTGTAAAAAGTCGAAAAAGCCTCTCATGTCATTTCAACCGTAGGGAGAAAGCATTTTATTATAACATGTTGCGTCGAATAGATTTCTCATCCCGATCAATCGGGATTCGAAATGACACAATAATCCGACTTTTCGCGAGACCATCGATTTTGACAGTCGAAAAATCCTTCGGGAGCATTGAAGCTCCCCGCAACGAGTTGTGGGGAATCTCCGATTGCCAAGGAAAATGTTTATTTATATTCGCTCGCTAACCCCGCCGCAAGCAACGGGGAATGCGCTCGTTGTTCAATTCAATTAAATGCGGCGGCTGAAACATCCTCAATTCCCCGTGCCCATGACAGCAGTATTTCATCCTTCATGAACCGGGCGGTGATCTGGAGGCCGTAGGGGAGCCCTTTTTTATCTTTACCTGACGGAATAGTGATCGTGGGCATCCCGGCGTGGGTCCAGGGCAGGTTCATCGCCGGGTCGCCCGTCGACGCGATTCCCTCCGGCGCGGTACCCGTGGCGGCGGGGCTGATCCAGAGATCGATTTCGTGCATGTCCATGGTCCGTTCGAGGGATGTCCGCACGGCCAGACGGCTTGCTCTGCCTTTCCGCAGCGCCTCTTCGCTGACGGAGCGGCCGAATCTTATCAATTCAGCCGTTCTGGGGCGATATCGGTCGCCGTATCGTTCAAACCACCGGGCATGCGCCGCTGCGAATTCTGCGGAGGTCATGTTGCGGTGATGAGCTGCAATAATGTTGATATCTCCCAACACAGGCAGCAATCTTACGGTATACCCCGCGGCCTTCAACGCCATAATTGTGTTCTCGAATGAAAATCGTGCCCCCGGTGTCGCCTGGTCGAGATATGGGCCTTCGGGTACGCCCAGTCTTGGGAGATGGACGTCGATCGCTGAACTTATTCTTTCGTTCCATCGGGAACAGACCACAGCGGAAGCAACAGCCATTCCATCCATATCCTGGGCAAAGAGACCAACCTGGTCGGAGGACGCGGAGTAGGGGATGACCCCGGAGGATGAAACCCGGTCACAGGTTGGCTTAAAGCCGATAATACCGCAATATGCCGCCGGGCGAATGATTGATCCGATGGTCTGGCTTCCGAGGGCAAGGGGGCACAATCCCGCGGCCACGGCTGCAGCAGAACCACTGCTCGAGCCTCCAGGAGTATGGCTGGCGTTACGAGGATTTCTCGTCGGTCCCGGCTCGAAATAGGCGAATTCGGCGGTAACCGTTTTTCCTGCCACCAGCGCCCCGGCGTGACGGAGTGCCGAAACGCACGGGGCTTCCGGACCGGCGAACAGTTCAGCGGGAAGCTGTGAGCCGCATGTTGTTTCAAATCCGTCAACGGAGAAGATGTCCTTTATCCCGACGGGGATGCCGAAAAGGGGAGGGCGGAGGTCCTTATCGGGATAGCGTTCGATGAGGGTAAGGGCTTCGCCAGTCAATCGCTTCCGTCGGCCAGGTTCGGCGATGAAGGCATGTATCCGGGGTTCGGCCGCGTCTATCCGGTCGCAGAGCTCATTAATATAGGCCAGAAAATAGGACCTTCCCCGGCTGATACGTTCGGAAATACTGAAAATTCTCGAATCATTTATCAAACGAGTCTTCCTCCGAGAGAGATTGGAACCCCGGCTGCACGCAATCGGGAAAAGAACATGATCGTGATAGTGTCATGCGGGGTACATATATCAGACAGGAGCGGAAATCAAGGACAACGGCTGACACGACGGGCTGTTTTTCAACAGACTATGGATTTATTGCCGAACACGTGATATCCAACGACACAGGAACTCTGAAAAGAAATGACGACCGTCGCGACGCAGGGATGAAGGGCGTATCCCCGGAACATGTCACCGCGGGTGTGGCCGCGGCGCATGACGGTTATCGTGACGGGCGAGGTTGAAGAATGGAATGGGAAAAAGAATTCACCTGGATCAAGGGATCGGTTATCGCCGGTCTCCTGTGTACTTTTTTTGCGGGGTATTTCATCGTCCAGAAAGGGTCGGTTGATTATGCAACGCTTTTTTTGACGTGGATCATCAGCACCGCTGTAATTTACGTAATCTGCATCGCCTATCGGGGCATGGAAAAAATAAACAGGAAACGTGAACGGTCGGAAACTGACAAGGACGAGTGATCCCCGAAGAATGTTTTACAACAGACGATAAGCAGGCCTGAATGTCTTTAAGGTGAACAATCGTGAACAGAACGGTAGAAACGGTTCTGTAATTCCTACCATAATGTCGATGCTCTCCACTGCCATACGTAGCATGCCGCCATCACCAGCTTCTATTTTACCCAATGATATCTATGAAGTAGATTAAATATTAGAATCAATCAGCGGTGGCATCATAATTGCTCTTCTTCGGTATCAGGATTAGTCCGTGGAGGGTTACCTCTATGAAAATGGTAATGTACCAATCGGAAAAATGATCCCGGAGGCAGGAGCATGAGCCATTTAGAGAACCATAACGGAACGGTGGGCTTTACGAAGATGTCGGGCCATGGAAATACCTTTATCGTTGTTGATACTATGAATGGAACTGCGGAAAATGATTGGGCCGATTGTGCCGTGCGCTGGTGCGATCCCGATGAGTCGATCGGCGCCGATGGCTTATTGGTGCTGGAACAGAGCGACAGGGCCGACGTTAGAATGAGGATTTTTAATTCCGACGGCAGCGAGGCGGAGATGTGCGGCAACGGCGCGCGGTGCGCAGCGTGGTTGGCATTCGAACGGGGGCGTGCACCATCGCATATGACACTGGAAACGATTGCAGGACTGGTTGGAGCATCCGTCATCGATGCCGCCGTATCGGTGAAATTGACCGATACCCCTATGCCTGGCGAACCCCTGTCGGTCCGTGTGGACGGTCGTGACAGTCGCATCTACGCGATCAACTCGGGCGTTCCCCATGCCGTTACGTTCAAGGATTGTGTCGGAGAAATGTCTGCGGGCGAGGTGATGAAACTGGGTCATTCGATCCGATTTCATCCCGCATTTATGCCGGCGGGAACCAACGTTGATTTTGTTGAGGTTGTGGCCCCACAGGTTATCCGGGTCCGCACCTATGAACGGGGTGTTGAATCGGAAACCAAGGCCTGCGGTACGGGAGCAGTGGCATCGGCGATTATAAGCCATTGTGCCGCGAACGTCGGTGACCCCCCCATTGCCGTTCAGATGCCCGGGGGAGTCCTTTTTGTTGACTTTGAGGAGCATGGTTCGCAAATGAAGAATATCTGGCTCAGTGGCGAGGTCAAATCCATCTGTTCAGGCGTTTTACTTACCAGCGAAACGGTGAAGATCTGATGATTACGACGGCGATGCGGATACAGAATCTGCCACCCTATCTTTTCGCGCGGATTGACAAGATAAAACAGGATGCCCTCAGGGAGGGCATTGATCTTATTGACCTTGGAGTGGGAGATCCCGATGTAAGCCCCCCGAAAGCGGTTGTCGATGCCTTGGTCGCCGGAGTTTCGGAAGCGGGGTCGCATCACTATTCTTCCTACGACGGCCTTCCGGGGTTGAGAATCAGTTTTGCCGAATGGTTCAAAAAAAGATTTGCCGTTACCTTGAATCCCCATACGGAGGTTCTCCCGCTCCTCGGGTCGAAGGAAGGAATCGGGCATATATTCTTTTCCCATGTAGATCCCGGTGATGAAGTCCTTATTCCTGATCCCGGATATCCAGTCTATACGGCGGGCACAATTATGGCAGGAGCCGTCCCGAAGTATTTTCCATTGCGCCGGGAAAACGGATTTCTCCCCGATATCGGCGAACTGGAAGCTATCGTTACACCGAAGACAAAGATGATGTGGCTGAATTATCCATCGAATCCAACGACAGTCATGGCGACGATGGAAATGTTCACGGCGGTCGTTGCTTTTGCAAGGGATCATGGTATTATGGTATGCCACGATGCGGCGTATTCTGAAATCGCTTTTGACGGCGCCACGGCGGGCAGCATGCTTCAGGTGCCTGACGCGCGGGAGGTGGGAATTGAGTTTCATTCCCTGTCAAAGACATTCTGCATGCCCGGTTGGCGTGTCGGGTTTATTGTGGGGAACGCCGACATCATCGAAGCGCTTGCCCGGGTCAAAACAAATCTTGATTCGGGAATCTTCCTGCCTGTTCAAAGGGCGGCTATGACAGCGCTCAGTGATTGCAGGGACGACACGAAGGAAATCCGGAATATCTTTGAAGCAAGGCGGAACTTCTTTGTTAACGGACTGAAATCACTTGGGTGGGACTTGCCGATGCCGTCGTCCACCTTTTATGTGTGGGCGCCGGTGCCGGGAACCGGCACGTCGATGGAATTTTGCATGCTGTTGCTGAAGAACGCAGGGATTGTCGCTACACCGGGAGTCGGTTTCGGCGATAACGGTGAAGGGTATGTGAGGATGAGCCTTACCGTTTCGGACGAGCGGCTGGAAGAGGCATTAACGCGGATAAAGAAAATGAATCTTGACGGCTTCGTAAAAAGTCCGATCTCTGCGTTACGCTGCATCTCTCGTCACTGCGGCGTACCATAAGTACGCCTCATTCCTCGAGATTTGCA